>CAMUQM010000097.1 GCA_947095945.1 uncultured Prevotella sp. | reverse complement strand
TAGGCAGCGGCGGTCGCGAACACGCCTTAGCATGGAAGATTGCACAGAGTGCAAAATGTAGTAAACTTTTCATTGCACCGGGTAATGCTGGCACGAATACAGTTGGTGAGAACGTTGCAATCGGAGTAAACGACTTTGATAAACTGAAGGATTTCGTTGTCGAAGAGAAGATTGATATGGTTGTTGTCGGTCCTGAAGATCCATTAGTAAATGGTGTCTATGACTGCTTTAAGGAAGACAGCCGTACAGCTAATATCCCTGTTATTGGCCCTTCAAAAGCAGGTGCTGTATTGGAAGGTTCTAAGGACTTTGCCAAAGCTTTTATGAAGCGTCATAACATTCCGACAGCTGCTTACGAGACATTTGATGGTACTACTATCGAGGAAGGTATGCGTTTTCTTGAAACGCTCAAGGCTCCTTATGTATTGAAAGCCGATGGTTTGGCTGCAGGTAAGGGTGTTCTCATTCTTCCTACGCTTGAAGAAGCTAAGAAAGAATTGCGTGAAATGCTTGGAGGAATGTTTGGTAATGCTTCTGCAAAGGTTGTTATCGAGGAATTCCTTACAGGTATTGAGTGCTCAGTATTTGTACTCACAGATGGTACTCACTATCAGATATTGCCAGAAGCAAAGGATTATAAGCGCATTGGTGAACATGATACGGGCTTGAATACGGGTGGGATGGGTAGCGTTACTCCTGTTCCATTTGCTACTAAGGAGTGGATGGCAAAGGTGGAAGAGCGCATTATTCGTCCAACTGTTGATGGTTTGAAGGCAGAGGATATTGACTATAAGGGCTTTATCTTCTTTGGCTTGATTAATGTTGATGGTGAACCAATGGTTATTGAATACAATTGTCGTATGGGCGACCCAGAGACAGAGAGTGTCATGTTGCGTTTGAAGAGTGATATTGTTGACCTCTTTGAAGGAGTTGCTAAGGGAAACCTCGATCAGCGACAGATTGAACTTGACTCACGTTCTGCTGTCTGCGTAATGCTTGTTAGCGGTGGTTATCCAGAAGAGTATGTGAAAGGTTATCCAATCACAGGACTTGATAAGGTTGGAGATTCTGTTGTTTTCCATAGCGGTACAGCAGTGAAGGATGGTCAGGTTGTTACTGCTGGCGGTCGTGTAATCGCAGTCTCTTCTTATGGTGAGAATAAAGAAGAAGCACTTAAGAAGTGTTTCGCAGAAGCTCAGAAGATTGAATTTACGGATAAATACTTTAGAAGTGATATAGGACAAGACCTATAGTCTTTAGCCCTTTGAAAGAAAGGAGATAGTTTTTAAGGTTTTCTATTACATAGCATTACTGATATGGCTATCTCCGTATATCATCTATTATGCAACAAAAACGCATCCAAAATCGAATAGCAGAAAGCCGCTGGACACAAGCATACGTTGTCTCAGCGGCTGCTCTTGTATGGGTTGTCGCAGGCTTATATAACCTTGCGGTAATAGTACCAGGTATTTGCCTCTTGCTGTCTACCTATCTTATGATGGAGCTGAATAATGCGAATGCACTTATTCGTATTTATAGTAGAATGGTTTCATGCTCGTTCTTGGTTTTTGCGACCATGGCAGTCTTCATGTTCCCATCTATTCAATCAGCTATTATCATGTTGGGCTTTGTTGGCTTCTATACTTTTGCTTTTCGATGCTATCAGGATACACATGCTCCGGGTTGGACTTTCTATGCCTTCTTCTGTATAGGTATGGCAAGTATTGTTTGGGTACAAACTTTATTCTTCCTTCCTATACTCTGGATTATTATGCGTACGAATATTCTTTCAATGAGTCCTCGTAACTTTGTTGCTTCTATACTGGGCATAATACTACCTTATTGGTTCTATGCTGGATACTTGGCTGTTAAGGGAGATATAACTATACTCTTAATTCATTTCTCTAAGATTGTAGTATTTGCAGAGCCATTCAATTTCAAGTTATTGAATATTAATCAGATATTAACTTTGTCATTTGTTTTAATATGCGCTGTGATTGGTATTATACATTTCATTAATCAAAAGCGTAATGACAATATTCGTACACGTTTATTCTATCAGATTTTTATCACAATAGATCTCGTAACAATCGTTTTTCTGTTTCTCCAACCTCAGCATTATGAAGCGTTGCTGAGTGTAATGATTGTTACCACCGCACCACTAATAGCACATTTTTTTGCGCTGACACATACAAAGATGACTAATTGGATGTTTCTTATCCTCTTTTATTCAGCTATCATCATCACTCTACTCAATTTATGGATTTTCTTACACAATTACTTGTAGACTATGGATATTGGGGAATGTTTCTATCGGCATTCCTTGCAGGAAGTTTCTTGCCTTTTAGTAGTGAAGCGGTAATGCTCGGGTTGCTTGCAGCTGGAGTCGACCCTATTTTGTTACTTATTTATGGAAGTATAGGTAATGTATTGGGCGGAATGCTTAATTATGGTCTTGGTAGATTAGGTAAACTTGAATGGCTTGAACGTTATTTCCATGTGAAGAAAGAGTCGTTAGATAGAGCCTATAGTTTTATGGGAGGTCATGGTGCATGGATGGGATTCTTTGCTTTCCTTCCTATCCTTGGTAGTGCCATCACCATTGTTTTAGGACTTACACGTGCAAATATTGTATTGTCTGTGTTAAGCATTACAATAGGTAAAGTATTGCGTTATGCAGCTCTGATTTGGGGTGCAACTTCCCTATTTTAATTAGTTGTTTCCTATGAAGATTGTTTTTCTCTTTATAGGAAACAACTACTATCTAATATAACTTAAGTAGCATACTCCCCTATGCTGTATCTCCTTTAATGTTATTTTGTCTTTTCAACGGGAATATACTGTAAGTATTTTAGTGCTTAGCACCATTGGTGTTATCTATGAGCACTATATGTGCTGGGCACTAACACGAAGATAGAAAAGGGTAAGATAGAATCATCAAGGTCAATATAAGATATGTTGGATATATAGGAATCGCTTACTCATATAATGTTACCAGATTACACTAATACGAAATAATCTTTCCTTTATAGAATTAATAGAAAGTTATTTGATAATCATAACGTTTTTAAAAGCGAAAAACTTTTTTCGCAAGAACTGGTTATATTCAAATTTTATTTCTATCTTTGCGATTATAACTTTATAAAAATAATATAACTATGAAATCTGACATCGAAATTGCACGCTCATGTAACATGAAGCCAATAGAGGAAGTAGCAGCTACGGTCGGTATACCAGCTGATACTTTGGAGCATTTTGGTAAGTATATGGCGAAAGTTCCTCTTTCATTGATTAATGAAGAGCGAGTAGCCTGCAACCGCCTTGTTCTTGTTAGTTCAATCTCTCCGACCCGTGCTGGTATTGGTAAAACTACTGTTAGTATAGGTTTGTCAATGGCACTAAATCGCATTGGTAAACGTTCTGTTCTTGCATTACGCGAGCCAAGTCTTGGTCCATGCTTTGGTATGAAAGGTGGTGCTGCTGGCGGTGGATATGCTCAGGTTGTACCAATGGAGAAGATTAACCTCCACTTCACTGGTGACTTCCATGCTATTACGAGTGCACACAATATGATTGCAGCCTTGCTTGATAACTATATTTATCAGCATCGCAGTGAAGGATTTACATTAAAACAAATTCTATGGAAGCGTGTCTTGGACGTAAATGATCGTAGCCTTCGCAACATCGTTACAGGTCTTGGCGCTTCTACAGATGGCTTACCAACACAGTCAGGTTTTGATATTACACCAGCAAGTGAGATTATGGCAGCATTATGTCTTGCTGACAGTGAGCAAGATCTCCGTCGTCGTATTGAGAATATGGTTTTGGGTATCACCTTTGACGATAAACCATTTAGAGTACGCGATCTTGGCGTAGCTGGTGCAATAACTGTTCTGTTGATGGATGCTATTAAGCCGAATCTTGTTCAGACACTTGAGGGAACACCTGCCTTTGTTCATGGTGGACCATTTGCGAATATTGCTCATGGCTGTAACAGTTTGGTTGCAACTAAGATGGCAATGTCACTGAGTGATTACGCTATTACTGAGGCAGGATTCGGTGCAGACCTTGGTGCAGAGAAGTTCTTGGATATCAAGTGTCGTAAGGCAGAGATTCATCCTCGTGCCACTGTTCTCGTATCAACTTTACGTGGCTTGAAGATGCATGGTGGACTTGTTGACGGTGCATCACATGAGCAGGAACGTCAAGCACTTGTAGAGGGCTTTGCTAATCTTGATCGTCATGTTGAGAATATGCAACGCTTTGGACAACCAGTGATTGTAACACTTAATAGATATGGTGATGACACTGAGGAGGAAATTGCTCTTCTTGCAGATCATTGTAAGATGTTAGGTGTTGGTTTTGCCGAAAACAATGTATTCATGAAGGGCGGTGAAGGTGCAGAAGACTTAGCTCGTCTTGTTGTTGAAACGATTGATAAGCATGGAGCAAAGGACATCAACATGACTTATGCAGATGAAGATAGCATCGAAGAGAAGGTAAATAAGGTAGCTAAGAATATTTATGGTGCTCGCTCTGTTATCCTTAAAAAATCTGCTCAAAACAAGCTTGCACGTATTCAATCATGGGGAATGGATCGTTTCCCTGTCTGCATTGCTAAGACACAATTCTCATTTAGTGAGGATCCTAAGCAGGTGGGTGTAGCTAAAAACTTTGATATCACCATTCGTGACTTTGTCATCAATGGTGGTTCAGAAATGATTGTTGCTATTGCTGGTGAAATCATGCGTATGCCAGGTTTGCCAAAGGTTCCTCAAGCTGAAAAGATTGATATTGTTCGTGGCCAGATAGAAGGTTTGGCTTAACAAGTATCATTAGTTTTGTTTAACTTACAACTTGTCCAGTTTTATAGGAACATCCTATATATTCTGGACAAGTTTCCTCTTGACACATAATACTACTATTACCATAAATAACTAAGGCTGTTAGCGAATATAATGATGAAAAAAAAGAAAATACTACTAATCTTCTTTTCAGTTGTCCTTATTGGTGCGATTATTTGGTGTGTAAATGCACCCTACCGTGAGGTAAACTTAAATGATAACTTACAAAAGATTCAGAAAGCTGAAACTTGTTTTTCAGTTCATGAGTTATATAAGGATAAAGACTGGGATACTATGATTGTCATTAAGCCGTATGATAATCGTATTGTTTCTGATGATAAAATTGATATGGGTTATGCTGGAGACAGAGATGCTATTCTTGATAATACTTTGTTTGATAGTATCTGTACGCTTCTATTCATAAAGGAAAACAAACTTGTTGCTTTTTCAAGCATATATCGTAATGTAATCGATTTTAATTCGCTGAATAAAGCAAGCTATAAGGCAACTGACAAAATCCGCATAATCAATAATATGGCAACAGATTGCTGATGAAATCGGGTTAATCTCCTATTTTGGCATCTTGAAATCATCTACGGACACACCTTCACGTAGCTGGTCAATGTCTACGTATGTCCATATTCCTCGTACTCTTCCATGCTTACTTGATTGCCATATATCATATTCAGTGTTAGGAAGTTGTGGTGGAATATTATAGTTTGCAATGAACAATCGGTAATGGTTAAACTCTGGATAAAGGTTCAGATGATAATAAGCTTCATTAGTGTAAATCATTGGAGAATGCCCTGTTCGTTCCTTAATTAAACGGATAAACTCTGCAAGATTCTTCTGAATAATCTCACGTCCCCAGTTACGTGTACCATCTTTTTCAACATCAACAAGTAGTAATAAGTCTTGCTGACTAAGATCAATATTAGCAAGAAAATTATCGACTTGTCGTTCCATAGAAGTTCGATAAGTTAGAAAGTGGTAAGAGCCTACTAATAAACCTCTTTCCTTTGCTGCCTTAAAGTTTTTCTTGTAAAGAGGATCAACAATAGAACTACCTTCTGTCGCCTTGATATAGACAAAGCGTAGTTGTGGATTCTCCTCTACCAGTTCATCCCAATGTATCTTACCTTGATGGCGTGAAATGTCAAGTCCATCAAAGTCCTTAGTATATGGACCTTTCGTCATGTCACAATAAGGCCATTGGTCGCTGACTACCGTACGAGGCTTACGCCATGGTTTAAGGTCAATGATAAGAATGACTATCAGTACTGCCAAAGCAGCACAGACCCACCACCAAATGCTGTATTTATTGCGCGTTTGCTTCTTGCGCCTACGTTTACGCTTTATCATTTATTGTTTTATTTTATCAAGCCTGTATGAGTCTATTAGATATAATAGAGGTATAACTCTAAGAATAGGCTTTCTCAAGATTTAAAAACATCACAAAGGTAAACATTCTTTTTCAATGCTACAAATTGCTCAAATAGCTAAAATAATAAGATTTCATCGACTTTTAGCAGCTAAAGTATGCTATTTGTCGCAGTTAATGTTCATTCCTAACTTTATATTTTTAATGTTAAAGTGTTGTGTATCAGGAATATTTTTTGTAACTTTGCACCGTTAATATGAAACTGAGGCGTGGTGGTAACTCATTCTCACATAGGAACACGCCGTAGAGAGTAGCTCTGTTGACTTACTCTTCCAAGGTTTCGGAAATTATTTAATGATGAGAATTTTAAAAGTAGTAAGTATTTGTTTCTTAATGATTTTTGCTTCACATGTTGAAGTGTCTGCCAAAAATGATGGCTTTGATTGGGAACCAGTAATGAACGCAATCATTCAGATTGAAAGCAAGGGTAATCCTGCAGCCGTAAATGGTCCTTATGTTGGCGTACTGCAGATTTCTCCAATTTTGGTAAAAGAGTGCAACAACATTCTCAAGAGTACTGGTAGTAGCAAGCGTTATTCACTTTCTGATCGCTTCAGTGCTACAAAGTCAAAGGAGATGTTTGTGATTATTCAGAGTTTCTACAATCCATTGAACAGTGTTGAGAAAGCTATCCGCTTATGGAGTGGTGGTATTCGATATAACGCAGCAAAGACACAAGCTTATTTACGCAACGTTATGCGTCACATGAACTAATTAGTGCAACAATTATTTAAGATTCCTCTTATTTAAAAGTCCGGCTATCCTTTCCTATGGAATAGATAACCGGACTTTTCCTTTT
>CAMUQM010000096.1 GCA_947095945.1 uncultured Prevotella sp. | reverse complement strand
CAACTTCCGAAACCTTCTTATACTTGGAACACGCTACAACATCTCAGCCATGACTTTCCCACTCATCGCTTCACCCTTCTCGTTGGTGGAGACAACTGGGAAGCTTTTAATCGCTGGTATCATGCAGATGATATTCTTGCCAATTATAAGATTGTCGTTTATCCACGACGTGGACAAGAAGTTGACACCACCTCGTTACCCACTAATGTTAGCCTACTCCAAACACCACTCATTGATATCAGTAGCACTGACATACGTCATCGAGTTGAACACGGAGAGGACATCAGAGGCTTAGTTCCTGATGTTATTATAAAAGATCTAATGGAACTTTATTAACCACCTGACACCGATATAAACCTCTAACAAAAGAATACTTATTTGCCAACATCGTTTTTTAAGGCTCTTCCGTTGAATGCATAGATTGTATATATAAAAGCTTATCCACTTCAATAGTATAGCTATCCAAAATTAGATAAACTTAGAAAGGGGGATAAACTACAAACTAAAACGCAGAAAAGGCAAATAAATACGAAGTCTACCCATTGCAATTCCTTTCCGTCTTCTACAAACAACTTATTCCTACCCCAATCAATATTTGTAAATTATTTTCGTGCACCCCCAAGTCAATACATGCTCTTTTGGCTTCTAAAAGACGCCTAATTGACTTGTAATAGATGCTCTTTTAAGGTCTTACTAACGCCCTTTTGAACCCCTATTAAGCACCTTTTCTTGCGCAACTTTATAACAAGCTGATTTACTGTTAGTTGCAAACTCACCTTTTATACGTATTTTTCTGCTTTATTTTAGGTACTTTACACGAATTTGTGTAATGAATTTTCAATACCTCATTTACATCTTTTCAAAGTCTTAACATAAAAATATTTTCTGTGTCGGAAGGTGAATAAATAGGCTGCCAAGACTGTCACAACTATGTTTTTGTATAAAGAATAGCTCCGTTTCTTTCCTTAAAGCTATACGAAATATGCTCACACATTTAACGGAAGAACCATTATTTTATCCCTAAGCTTTGACTTATACTAAAAATAGTGTTAACTTTGCAAGTAAATACATACGTCTACATGAAATTTATTAAACATGCAGTCAGCTTACTGAATAAGGCTTATCAGCCCATTAAGGACAACGCCTCATTCTTTTTCTTCATGTACCTTATCGGTATATTAGTATCATACGCGGAGTTGCCTACCAACAACCCCAACGCTGCCGTATACAGCAATCTATGGTTAGAGTTGTTTCTCGACCTATACGTTATATGCATCATTCTCACACTAATTCCTCTAAAAGTTCGCCGATGGATTCGTGCTTTTTTGTATATCATTGCTTATGGAACGAGTCTTACCGACCTCTTCTGCTGGGTTAAATTCCAGTCAACGTTGAATCCATCAATGCTCTTGCTTGTCGGCGAGACTGACGAGCGTGAAGCAAGCGAGTTTTTCAGCAGCTACTTTACCTCCGACCTTATCCTCTCAAGTGTAGGATTACTGTTGCTGGTTATGCTTATCCATATTCTAACAGCATTTGGGAAGAAGGTAAAACTACCACCAGCAATCAGCTACAAAATAATGGTGGCAAAGCAAATTATTAACCATAGCCATCACATACTTGGCGGTATTTGTATTGTACTTCTTGGTGAGGCAATTGAATCCTCAGCCCATAACAAGAAAGAAATGGTACAGATGTTCTCATTAGACACCATCGGTTCTGTGGAACACGAACTAACAACAGAAGACTGTGCACAGTTCTATTTACCAGTCTACCGCCTTGTCTTCAGTATCTTTTCCAACCAATTGGCTTCACAACAAATCGGCCGTCTCATCGAAGCAAAAGACAAGATGAGCGTAGATAGCTGTTCGTTTAAATCGCCAAATATCGTCCTTATCATCGGTGAAAGCTATGGGAAGCACCATTCGCAACAGTATGGTTATTTCATGCCGACAACTCCACGACAGATTAAGCGTGAAAAGTCTCGTTTGCTTATACCGTTTAAGGATGTCGTAGCACCGTGGAATCTGACGAGCTTCGTCTTTAAGAATGTCTTTTCCCTACACGTTGTTGGACAAAAAGGCGACTGGTGTGACTATCCACTCTTCCCTTCATTATTCCGAAAGGCAGGCTATCACGTAACTTTCATTACCAATCAGTTCTTGCCAAGAGCAAAGCAAGCTGTATATGATTTTAGCGGTGGATTCTTCCTTAATCATCCGGAACTTTCGGAGGCAATGTTCGATTCTCGCAATGAACAACTATACCGATTTGATCGCGGTTTGCTCGATGATTACGATAAAAATCAACAACAGCACAATACCGACAACAACCTCATTATCTTCCATCTTCTTGGGCAACATGTTAAATACAAACAGCGTTTTCCGAGCGACCGTCGCCACTTTAAGGCAGAAGATTATGCCAAGAAACGTGCAGACCTTGATGGGAAACAGCGAAAAGTTTTAGCTGATTACGATAATGCTGTCTTGTATAATGACTCCATTGTTGATGCCATTATCAGTCGTTTTGAAGACAAAGAGGCTATCATTATCTATATGCCTGACCATGGAGAAGAGTGTTATGAGGGTAATCGAGGGTTCATCTGCCGCAACCATTCAGCAGCTATCGACTACGATTTGGCACGCTATGAGTTTGAAATACCTTTCTGGATTTTCTGTAGTCATAAGTTTGCAACCAAGCATCCTGATGTTTTCCAAGAAATCATCGGTGCCAAGAACCGTCGTTTTATGACGGATGCACTACCACATATGCTACTGTATTTGGCTGGTATTCATACGAAAGACTATCATGCCGAGTATAATATTCTCAGTCCGCAATACAACGAAAAGCGACCAAGAATACTCAAGAATACAACGGACTACGATAAACTTCCTCGTCCTTCTAACCAAGAGTCACTCCTCAAAAGGAAGTAAAGTGCGAGTAAAATGATAAAGTGTACAATAGTGATTCGAGCCGAAGTGGCTACAAAAGAAAGTCAGATTATAACATAACAAAGACGATGTTCAATAAGATATTTAGATCTGAAGAAAGCAAACATTCGTCCGTTTCATCGAAGAAAAACGACGGTGAAAAGCTTACACGGACGGAATGTAACGCATTACGAGGACTTGCCATCATTGGTATCTTCCTGCATAACTATTGCCATTGGCTGCGACCAGTGGTAAAGGAGAACGAATATCAGTACATCCAACGCAATGTAGACGGACTCTATCAGGTGTTGCAAGGTTCGTGGGATGAGCTTTTCTTCTTTCATATCCTTTCTTTCTTCGGACACTACGGTGTACCTGTATTTCTCTTTCTGTCAGCTTATGGTTTGACAATGAAGTACGAACAGCAAACTATTGTAGCCCCTACCGACAATCAACAAACTGAAAGAAAGCTCCCTCTCTTTGGCTTTATCAAATACCATTGGCTGAAACTCTTCCGCATGATGATTGTTGGCTTCGTGGCTTTTACGATGATAGATGCTATTACCAGAGGTCAACACCATTACAAAGTGATGGATATTATCGGTCAATTGGGGCTTTTCAATAATCTTCTATCCCATCCTGATGATATCATTTGGCCCGGTCCTTACTGGTTCTTTGGGCTTATGCTCCAGTTATACATTGTTTATCGCCTACTACTTTATCGCCGTCATTGGACATGGAATGTGGCATTGATAGCCCTTTGTCTTGCCCTCCAATTAGCTTGCGAGCCAGCAAGTGACGCCTTGAACCGCCTGAGATACAACTTTATCGGTGGAATGTTACCTTTCGGTGCAGGTCTTCTTTACGCAAGATACGTACGTCCTTGGAGTACGGCTACCAACCTTGTAGCCTTCATTCTCTCCATATTTGCCATTCTCCTAATGAGCTTCAACTATATAACTTGGTATTTTGTACCCCTTGCCATTTGTATTGCTTCCATTACATTTATAAAGTTGATAAGTCATTTAGAAGCAGTAATCGATTGCAAAAACTTATCGTTAATGAATGTTCTATCATGGGTTGGAAGCATTTCGGCAGCCCTCTTTGTCTGTCACCCTATCACAAGAAAGATATTTATCCCTATCTCCAAAGAAGGCGATTATTGGACAGGACTCCTTCTATACATCATTGCTTCTCTCTGTTTAGCATGGTTGTTTAAGGAATTGATGAAGAAGATTCCAAGCCCAAAGCTAAAATAAAAAGCATTAGAGACAAACGATTTCATCGCATAAAAATGAAGATCAAAGACATTGAATTAGCCAACATAAGCCGCTATCGTGGTGAATTGATGGGAGCCGCCATACTCTTCGTTATCCTCTTCCATGTGGGTTTACCACGTGAGGATGCCTTCTTTGGACTAAAGAGAATGGGGAATATTGGTGTTGATTTCTTCCTTTTCTTAAGCGGAATGGGCTTATGGTTCTCATGGACTAAGAACCCTTCACTCCGACAATTCTATCTTCGCCGCTTCCTACGTATCTATCCAACATGGCTCCTTATCGCCTGTCTGTATTATATCCCAGATTATCTCAATCTTGAACTTACTGGACATCGAGGACAGAGTACCAATATCATTGATCTCATCGGGGATATAACGATTAATTGGGACTTCTGGCTACACGACGAACTGACCTTTTGGTATATCCCAGCCATCATGCTCCTCTACCTTGTTAGTCCGTTTTACATGAGTCTCATCATCAAGCATCCTACTTATAGATGGCTGCCCGTATTGATGATTATATGGTGCGTTATCGTACAATATGTTACTCCTATCCACGAAGCAATTGGTCATTTGGAAATATTTTGGAGCCGAGTACCCATCTTCTTTATCGGAATCAACATTGCAGCAGCGGTGAAACGGAAGCAAACAATAGAGGGTTCCTCGATTTGGATAATTGGAATAACATTCATCATAACACTTGCTTCATGTATCTTCCTTGAGCAAGTAAAACACGGACAGTTCCCTCTTTTCCTCGAACGTATGCTCTATATTCCCCTTACGATTACAGCGATAATCCTATTGAATAGAATTTTTAGCCACACACCAAAGTCTATCAATAAGGCACTTATGCTGTTCGGAACATTGAGCTTAGAGCTTTACCTTATTCATGCACACTTCGTATTGGATTATCTTGAGCGAAACAACTGGTCTTATTGGCCAACCTTCCTTGCAGCTACATCCATCAGTTTGATACTTGCATGGCTGTTACATAACGGCGTTGAACGAATAATAACCCCCATAGAGAAAAGGATAAAATGAAAAATCTCATACAACTTATACGCCCACACCAGTGGATAAAGAACCTTATTGTTCTTCTGCCTGTCTTCTTTGGAGGAGCATTACTACAATGGGATGCGGTCTATTCTGGGCTGATAACAATACTGGCGTTTAGTTTGACAGCCTCATCTATCTACTGTCTCAATGACATTGTAGACCTAAACGACGACCGTGAACACCCCATAAAATGTAACCGTCCGATGGCATCAGGTGCCGTAAGTATCGCACAGGGCTATATCTTAATGGCGATGATGTTCATCTTATCGATGGCTTCGGCCTTTTTGCTACCTGCTCACCAAGTAGAAACGGCCAGTGTGATACTCTTCTACTGGCTGTTAAACATCGCCTATTGCCTCCGCCTCAAGCGCTATGCAATCATTGACGTATGTATCGTTGCCTTTGGTTTCGTACTTCGAATACTTGCAGGAGGATATGCTACAAACATACAATTAAGTAAATGGATTGTGCTCATGACTTTCCTACTAATGCTCTTCTTGTCCTTCGCGAAACGCCGTGATGACGTTGTTAGGATGAATGAGACGGGGCATGCACCACGCCAAAACACGATTCGTTATAACCTTACCTTCATCAATCAAGCCATCACGATAACAGCGAGTGTAACACTCGTCTGCTACATTATGTACACCATGAGTCCTGAAACGATTCAAAACTTCCATACCGATCACCTTTATCTGACCAGTGTCTTCGTTCTCTTAGGGCTACTCCGCTATATCCAGATTTCAGTGGTTGACAAGAAAAGTGGCGACCCTACAAAGGTGATGCTACACGATCGTTTTATGCAGCTCATCGTCTTAGCCTTTGGCTTAGCGTTTCTCTTCATCATCTATGTACTCAAGAATATCCAATAGAACATGAGAAAGATATACGCTTTCGACTTCGACGGCACCCTAACCACCAAGGATACACTCCTTGAATTTATCCGCTTTGCAAAAGGAAGCGGACAGATGTTCCTTGGTTTTCTACTCTTTTCACCCCTTCTCATACTGATGAAACTGCATCTTTTCGCTAATTGGAAGACAAAGCAAAAGATATTCTCCTACTTCTTCAAAGGGATGAATATTGACGATTTCAACACTCTTTGTACACGCTTTGCACGGCAAAATATGCACCTACTTCGCCCTGCTGGAAAAGAAAAAGTAAGAATGGCTATTGAAGAGGAACAAGCAACTGTGCTTATCATCAGTGCAAGCATTGACAACTGGGTACGTCCTTTCTTCGATGAAATCGACGAAAAAATACAGGTGTTAGGAACCCAGATAGAAGTAAAAGAGAATCACCTCACAGGACGATTTACCAGTAAAAACTGCTATGGAAAAGAGAAAGTAAACCGGCTCACAGCACTTTATCCACATCGTGAAGCCTACAACCTGATAGCTTTCGGCGATAGCAAAGGAGATAAAGAGCTACTCGATTACGCAGACAAAGGCTATTACAAACCTTTTAGGAAGTAAGAAACACAATGCAAAAGAATGAGATAAGAAATAAGGAAAAGCTCGGTGAAATCGTCCGTTTCATCATCGTTGGTTCATCAGCTGCAGCCATTCAATACGGTACTTACCTCCTGATGTTATGTTGGCTGCAACCCCTCATTGCCAATACCATTGCTTACCTCGTTAGCTTTACATTCAACTATATTGCATCTACACGTTACACCTTTCGCGTAAAATCCACAAAGAAACGAGGGGTAGGGTTTGTCTTTTCGCATATCATCAACTACCTTTTACAGAGTGGCTGCCTAAAACTCTTCCTTTGGTTAGGCTTCAGCAAGCAGATAGCCTTAATTCCTATGTTCGCTATCTGTGTACCAATCAACTTCCTTTTAGTGCGCTTTTTCT
>CAMUQM010000095.1 GCA_947095945.1 uncultured Prevotella sp. | reverse complement strand
GGATGGCGTATGCGTATCGAGCTGGCGAAGATTCTTCTCCGTCGTCCTGATGTCCTCTTACTTGATGAGCCGACGAACCATCTTGACATTGAGTCTATCCAATGGCTTGAGCAATTCCTCTCTCAGAGTGCTAAGGCCGTTGTGCTTGTGAGTCACGACCGTGCATTTGTCAACAATGTAACGAACCGTACACTGGAGATTACCTGTGGACACGTGGAAGACTATCGGGTGAAGTATGACGAATATCTTGTTCTTCGGAAAGAGCGTCGTGAACAGCAACTTCGTGCGTATGAGAACCAGCAGAAGGAGATTGCAGATACAAAGGCGTTCATTGAGCGTTTTCGTTATCAAGCCACAAAGGCCGTACAGGTACAGCAACGCATTCGTCAGTTGGAGAAGATTGTGCCAATAGAGGTGGATGAGGTTGACAATTCGGCTATGCGTTTGAAGTTCCCTCCGTGCTTGCGAAGTGGAGATTATCCTGTTATTGCAGAGGGGTTGGGCAAGACTTACTCAAGCAGATTGCATAGTGATGGACCGGGGCAGACAGTGTTTGAGGGTGTAGACCTGATTATCAAACGAGGCGAGAAAGTTGCTTTTGTCGGTAAGAATGGTGAAGGAAAGTCTACCTTCGTGAAGTGTATTATGGGTGAGATACCTTTTGATGGTATGTTGAAGATAGGACATAACGTACAGATAGGTTATTTCGCACAGAATCAGGCACAGTTGTTAGATGAGAACCTCACGATATATGAAACCATTGATAGAGTTGCTACAGGCGATATGCGCTTGAGGATAAACGACTTGCTCGGAGCATTTATGTTCGGTGGTGAGACGTCGGAGAAGTATGTTAAGGTACTTTCTGGTGGTGAGCGTTCGCGTTTGGCGATGATCAAACTCCTGCTTGAACCAGTCAATCTTCTTATTCTCGATGAGCCTACGAATCACCTTGACATCGCTTCAAAAGAAGTGTTGAAAGAAGCCATCAAAGCCTTTGACGGTACGGCAATCATCGTGAGTCACGATCGTGAGTTCCTTGACGGATTGGTGAGCAAGGTGTATGAGTTTGGTGGCGGTAAGGTCAGAGAGCATTTAGGTGGTATCTATGATTGGTTGAGTAGCCCCAGCAGCCCCCTCCAACTCCCCCGAAGGGGGGAGAGTGCAGAGAACCTCTCGCCGGCATCATCAAAACCTAATGATAGCAGAAATGCTTCTCCCCTCCCTTCGGAGGGGTCGGGGGAGGCTTTATCCTACGCTGAACGCAAAGAACAACAAAAGAAGATTCGTAAGGCACAACGTGCCGTGGAAGAGTCTGAGGCTAAGATAGCGAAACTTGAAGCACGTAAGAGCGAGCTCGATGAACTCCTTATGGCTCCCAAGAATGCAACGAACATGGAACTCGTTACAGAATATACCAACCTTCAACGTGAACTCGATGAGGAAAACAATAGATGGATGCTGCTTTCAGAAGAACTGGAAACTTTGAATTTTGAACTTTGAATTAATGAAGTAATCATAATTATGAATTCTGAATTTTGAATTCTGAATTAACTAAAACATATTCACTATGCGTATTAAAACACTTTTACCAATGATGCTCCTTGCATCTGCCCCAATTACTGGTATGGCACAGAGCCAAGCTGGTATCAAGGCTGAGAATCTCGACAAGTCGGTACGTCCGGCTGATGATTTCTTTATGTTTGCTACAGGTGGATGGCAGAAACTTAACCCACTACCCGGAGCCTTCTCACGCTTTGGTTCGTTCGACCAATTACAGGAGAACAATAACAAACGTATCAACACTATCCTTACCGACTTGCTCAAGAAGCAGGGTAAGCAAAGTGCAATTGAGAAGAAGTTAGGCGACTTCTATAAGCTCGCTATGGACTCGGTGCGCCGTAACAAGGAGGGTGTAAGCCCTGTTAAGCCCCTGCTCAGCGAGATGGAGAACGCAAAGACACTTTCTGACCTTCGTGCTCTTCAATTGAAGTATGCGAGCTTTGGTTATGGAGTGCCAATGGGCTATTCCTTTGAGGCTGACGAGAAGAATGCGAAGATGAATATCCTTCTTATCTATCAGGACGGATTGAGCCTCGGACAGAAGGAGTACTATCTTGATAATGACAAGGCCACGACTGATATTCGTAATGCCTTCCGTCAGTTCATCGCTAACATGTTCCGTCTTTATGGATTTTCTGATGCACAGGCAGAAGCTAAGCGTGATGCAGTAATGCGTTATGAAACGATGTTAGCTTTGATTTCAAAGAGTCGTACGGAATTGCGTGATGTAGAGGCTAACTATAATAAGATGACACTCAGTGAGTTTAAGGAGAAGTATCCTAATATTCCACTTGAGCAGTTGGCTAATGCTGAGGGTATTAAGAGCGAGTATATCCAGACAATGGTTGTATGCCAGCCTGCTTTCCTTGCTGGAGTTGACAAGTTGAGTGCAACAGAGAGTGCTGACGAACTTCGTGCGCGTATGGAGTGGAGTGCGATTCTTGCTTCGGCTAACTATCTGAGTGATGATGTTCGTGCTGAATACTTCAACTTCTTCAGTAAGACAATGCGTGGAACAAAGGAGGATTATCCTCGTTGGAAGCGTGCCACACAACAGGTAGAGAAGCAAATGGGTGAGGCTTTGGGCCGTATCTATTGTGAGCGCTACTTCCCTGCTACAAGTAAAAAGCGTATGGAAGACCTTATCAAGAATCTTGAGGTGAGCCTTGCTGAGCGTATTAAGGCACAAGACTGGATGAGTGAGGCCACAAAGAAGGCTGGACTTGAGAAACTTTCAAGCTTCTATGTGAAGGTGGGTTATCCTAACAAGTGGAAGGATTTGAGCCAGCTTACGGTTGACCCTTCAAAGTCATATTATGAGAACGTGCAGGCTTGCCAGATGTTTTGGGCAAAGGATGCTATCGAGGAGAAGGCTGGTAAGCCAGTTGATAAGGATAAGTGGTTGATGACTCCACAAACGGTGAATGCTTATTATAACCCTACAACGAACGAAATCTGCTTCCCTGCAGGTATCCTTCAATATCCATTCTTTGACCCAAAGGCTGATGATGCCTTTAATTATGGTGCTATTGGTGTGGTTATCGGACACGAGATGACTCATGGTTTCGATGATCAGGGACGTCATTATGATAAGGATGGTAATATGACAGACTGGTGGACAGAGGAAGATGCTAAGAACTTCGAGGCACGTACAAGTAAGTATGCTGACTTCTTTAGCGCTATCAAGGTATTGCCTGATCTCAATGCAAATGGTAAGCTCACATTAGGTGAGAACCTTGCTGACCATGGTGGACTTGAAGTTGCTTTCAATGCTTTCGAGAAGACACCAGAAGCGAAGAAAGGCAAGAGCATTATGGGCTTTACACCAGAACAGCGTTTCTTTATCGCTTATGCAGGTGTATGGGCAAACAATATCACTGAAGCTGAAATCCGTAGTCGTGTGAAGAGTGACCCTCACTCTCTTGGCGAATGGCGCGTGAATGGTGCTTTGCCACATATCAACGCATGGTATAAGGCGTTTGGCGTGAAGGAGGGTGATAAGCTCTTCCTCCCGGAGGCTGAACGTTTGAAGCTTTGGTAAGCGGTGGGTGTTGATGGCTACTTCTACAACATACCATCAACACCCAACCCATTACTATACCGAGCTTGATGGTTTTACCCTTAGCTTTTGAATGATTACCTATAGAAAGTGATAATTTTAAACGCTTTTTAGAGGAAAGCACTATTATAGTAATAAGTAAGTGAACAAAATTAGTTTACTTAAAAGTTGCAAGAACTTGAACATCAGGCAGAAGACGGCATTATCACACTCTACTATATCAATGAGAGCCATACCTGTACGGAGGGCTACGTGTCATACGGGTGGCAGCTGAGAGGAGAGAACGTCTCCGTTCCTTCCCAAAGGATCGCAATGCTCAACATCTTCGGGATGATAACTCGTGACAACTGACATGAAAGATTCACAACCACAGAGCGAATGACGGCAGACAGGATAGTCAGTTTCCTTGACGATTTTTCTTTCCGCATCTGAACATTGCCGAAACGCTTTGGAGAGTACTTAAAGGGAAATGGATAAGACCGCAAGACAATGTAAGCACTGACACGCTCTTCTATGCTACCAACAGGGCATTGACTGATATCGGGAATGGGCTGTGTATTAACTACATCAAACATGCTGTTTGATTTTGTTCACTTACTTAAAAAATAACTTATGAAATAGAAAAATATTAGTTATATTTTCCTTGCTAATCTTAGGCAGATTATTTACTTTCTTTACCTATGCTGGTGGAGCATTCCTCAAGCTAACCCCTCTTATGAGTAATCAGTTTAAACAAACAGCTGCAAGTTTAAGATTTACACAAGCAAGAGTTGATAAGAGTGGCATAATAGAAAAGACGAATATAAAACGACACTCCAGATAGAATAGGAGGAGAACAATTATTAAATTCGTAGCCTTGATTTACCAATCATGAATTATCTTTACATTCACCCCTACTCTCTTGGACCAAAATGAGAAAAAAAATGTCTTTTCAAGCATCCTTGTAACTATCTTATTATAAAAGAGTTACAAAACAATATTTTGAAAGGTGCTTAATTAGCCTTCAAAAGGGCGTTAGTAAGACCTCAAAAGGGCATCTTCTGCAAGCCAAAAGGGCGTCTTTTCGAAGCCAAAAGAGCATCTACGACTTTTCACCTAACGAATTTTCTTTACAGAATCTAAACACTAAACAAGAATAATACATAGAAACAATGGGGACTTATTACAGTTTTACGACTATTATCGGGCTATATAAATAAAATTGATTATCTTTGCCTCAAAAGAAAATTCAGCTTTGATAAAGAGGAATATTCAGTTTTAATAAATACGAAGATAAGAATTTTTGCTTAATAGTAAATACATGACTGCAGAATATAAAGAAGTCTTATGTAAAAGTTTTCCAGAAATAAAAGATCAAAAATAGGAAGGATATGGTTTACTATTTATAACTAATAGCCAAATAAAAGTTGACCGACTAATTAATTTGAAAACTGGGGAGATAATTCAATTTAGTCACAGATATTTATGAAAAAAATAAAATAAAAAAGGAGTTTCTACACAAACTAGAGTTTTTCTATAGAAATTTGGGTAGCATTTGGTCTGTAGAAGACTTTACAAACAATAGAGATGTTCAGAGTCTCTTAAAAGATTATTTATTGGTTCTTGAAGAAAAGGGTATCGTAGAAATTATCGAAGGCAACAAGTTTAAAATAACGAAATTGCCATCGAGTATAATGTCTTGTCAGTTTAATAGCGGAACTAAAAAATGATAAACCCAAATAGTCATTAAACCACAATGTTTCAGAAATTATTGTTTTTGTATTGTTCCTAACATCTTTTTTCCTAAAAGTTTGTATTATCCAAGTAATATTTGTACATTTGCGATGCTAGAACCCGCCAAGCCTCTCAACGATGCTCAAATGTGCGGGTCGTTTTTTAATATTATATGACAGGCACAATACCTTTCGGCAAAAGCTATACATCACCTCACGACCTTGTTTCTTTACTACAATTAAGAGGTCTTTCTATTCCCGATGCTTTGAAGGCAGAACACTACTTAGAGCATATCGGTTATTATCGTCTGTCTGCTTATATGCACCCATTGCTTGAGATACCAAAAGAACATCATTTGTACAAACGAGGTGCAACATTTAGCAAAGTAATGATGCTATATCGGTTTGACAAGAAGTTACGTCTTTTGCTATTCAACGAACTTGAAAAGATAGAAGTTGCTGTTCGCAGTGCAATTGTCAACATAGGCAGTTCTATTACAGGAAATCCTTTCTGGATGACAGATTCTACAAACTTTGTCAACTCGGTTAAGTTTCATAAAACAATGAACTTAATAAATCAGGAGCTTTACAAATCAAAAGAGGACTTCATCATTCATTTTAAGAAAACATATTCTGACCCATACCCACCAGCATGGATTCTTTCAGAGGTACTTCCATTTGGAATCATCACAAACATATACAACAACATCAAGGACAAGAAAATCAAGAAAAAGATCTCCCAATCATTTGGACTACAAATAGCACCTTTCGAATCTTGGTTGACCATTGTAACTCTGACAAGAAATACATGTTGCCACCACTCGCGTGTGTGGAACAAGCAAAATACAATCCGTCCAATGTCCCCTAAAAAGATGACTCATCCATGGATTACACTTCAAACGGATTCACTTCGTGTATACTATAATATATGTATCATCAAGTATTTCTTGAATATCATCTCTCCAAACAATGATTTGTTCCAAAAGATAAAGACGCTTTTTGCGAATTATCCTGAGATAGATTTGAATGCACTTGGCTTCCCACAAGGATGGGAAAGCGAACCACTTTGGAGATAAGCATATATAGTCAAAGTCTGCTATTTGTATCATTAATAACAGGTAGCAGAACTTCACTATTTTATATAGATTTGCCAATATAGTCCATCAACGAATATAAATCTATATTTACTCATCAGTTATATATCTTCATTGCGTTGGGAAAGTTGTTCTATATTTTATATACTTGGGAACATTTTGCTATCATTGATTCGTTTCGCAATGTCATATATTCTAATAATTATGTTACTCTCTTGTACCCTTTTACCCTTCCAAATAACTCTTTATTTTTCTACCTATAAAAAAGCGAGGAGCCCAATAAGGTCCTCGCTTTATATGAATAGGATATTGAATTATCCGAAGTTATCGTACATGATTGCATCCTGATCAACACCGATGCTGTCAAGATAATCAGTAACAGTCTTGATAAGCATTGGAGGTCCACAGAGATAATACTCACAATCCTCTGGTGCCTCGTGCTGCTGAAGATACTCATCACGGATGCAGTTTACTGCAAAACCAGTGTAATACTTCACTCCTGCCTCATCCGCCTTAGGGTCTTGACGGTCGAGTGAGAGGTGGAAATGGAAGTTAGGAAACTCCTTCTCAAGCTCCCAGAAGTCTTCAAGGAAGAAAGCCTCACTGAGTGAACGCGCACCATAGAAGAAGTGCATCTCACGGTCGCGAGTGTGGAGAGTCTTCGTCATGTGCATAATCTGTGCACGCAAAGGAGCCATACCAGCACCACCACCAATCCAAATCATCTCCTTACCAGAAGTGAAGTT
>CAMUQM010000094.1 GCA_947095945.1 uncultured Prevotella sp. | reverse complement strand
GATACGTTAGCAGCCAATGCTTATCTCTTGGCAATGCCCGGAACACCTTGTGTTTTCTATACCCACTACCTTGCTTATCCAAAGGAAATAAAGGCAATGATTGATGCCCGTAAGTTGGCTGGTGTGACGAATACGAGCAGTTATCAGAACTATCGTTCTTCAAAAGATTATTATGCCAATGTTGTTACGGGTACAACCGGAAAGCTTTTGGTGGTTGTAGGTACTAATGCTAATCAATTGGTAGTTCCTACTTCTCGTTATACAAAGCTCTTGAGTGGTTATCACTATGCTTACTATCTTGCTACAGATGCCGAGACAGCTTGGGTTGATAAGGCGAGTGGAGCGTATGAAGGTGAGAACTTAAAGGTTAAACTGACTGCTGTTTCTGCGAATGCTGGGGCTAAACTTGTTTATACAACGAATGGTGCAACACCAACAGCAAGCAGCGTACAGGTGGCTTCTGGAACGGAGATAACGCTTCCTGAGGGCGAAACAACTTTGAAAGTGGCATTGTTGGCAGGTGGTATTGTGGGTAAGGTTATCACTCGCAGCTATAAGGTTGCTGCTGCAGCCCCTTACACGCCAGAAACGATTCGTGTCTATGTGAATACTGATCAGGTGGGTTGGAACTCATACGTGAATTATCATTCATGGGGTGGTACGCATACAGCAACGTCGTGGCCCGGCGATAAGGTTACTTCAAAGACAACCGCGAATGGTAAGACATGGTTTTATAAGGACTATACGCTCACAAAAGCTGATGACTATGTAAACTTTGTGTTTAGTATTGGTACGGCTTCAAATGCCAGTGCCAATCAGACTGTGGACATCGAAAGAGTGAAGAAAACGTCTTACTTTGAAGTCTCATCAACAAAGGAAAACGGTAAGTTTACAGTCAATAATGTAACGAGTATGGTTACTGGTATTGAGGGAGTTGAGGCTGATGCTCAGCAGAGTAAATCCGACAAGTATTACTATACGCTCTCTGGTCAGCGACTCACTGGTAAGCCTACGCAGCGTGGAGTTTATATCCATGCTGGCAAGAAGATAATTGTAAAATAGGTAAAGCTATCAGATAAACGTAAAAAAGCATACGCTCTCATACGTACTCTCTTTTATTTAGATTCGTATTGAGCTTAAGAAAGTAAGTCTTCTTATTAAATTAAGGAGACTTACTTTTTGTTTTTATACCCCTTTCTAACGTCATGTTACGCTTATTTATACGATGAGTTGTGTGGTATTTAGCCCTCCGCACATTATGTGCTCATTGTTAGCACCATTGGTGTTAGGCATCATTACAATGGTAAAAGATAGTGGAATAGGGTGTAGTAAACAAAGCTTTTCGATTGAAAATAAGGTAAGAAGATACGTAATTGACAAGCAACTATTATAGTAAACGGAATCTTAAATAATGTAAAACTTGTAATATTTACAAGCAGAAGATTTGTTTCTCTCGGAAAATAGATATATCTTTGCAGACATAACATTAAGAAATAATTTATTATGGCAAAAAGAAACGAGTTATATAAGTGTACAGAGTGTGGTCACATCGTTGAAGTATTGGTAGGCGGTGAGTGTGGTGTTGCTGGTTTGGAGCACGTAGTTGAGAATACTACAGATGCTGCAACAGAGAAGCACGTACCAGTTGTTGAGAAGATTGAAGGTGGCTACCGCGTAACTGTTGGTGAGGTTGAGCACCCAATGACAGAGGCTCACTCTATCCTTTGGATTGAGTTGGTAACTAACAACAACGAGGTTCTCCGCAAGTATCTTGAGCCAACAGACCGCCCAGTAGCTGAGTTTAAGACTGATGCTACAGAGGTTTATGCTCGCGAGTACTGCAACCTTCATGGTCTTTGGCGTTCAAAGTAAGTACAACTTTTCAAGCTGACATATAATAATTATTATGGGTGCATGTGTCTCCTTGAGCAGGATTCCATGTGCCCTTTTTCTGTTTTCATCCTATTTTTTTGATGCTTTTCTCCTTGGCAAAAAATATATCTTTAGCACGCCAGCTGTTTCCCCATCTTCTCCAATACACCGACATTATCAAATTCTTTTCACGATGAAAAATATTTATTTTCATGAAAATAAATATTTCTGTTCATGAAGAAAAATATTTCTTTTCATGAAAAGAAATTATAACTTGACATCTATAAGAACTGTTTTGCTGTGTTTTTTCTGTCTTATGAGCTACTCTTTTTACTTTCAATCGTTGTACCTTTGTCTTACTCCCTACTTTTCTGATCTACCTATTCATGAAGTTTGAGAGCCTGTAGGAAGGATAGATGATGGCGAAAATTCTTTTTATAATAAAGAAAAAGATAAAAGAGCCGATGAGTTCTCACGACAGTAATGTGTCCTTTCTTTTTTCAGGGGTATTTCATAAAAGGGTATGAAGAAAAGGAAAAAAATAAAAGAACCTGGCGTTTTGCCAGATTCTTTTCAAAGAGAAAACAATGAATGAATGTAAAACCTTAGGTGGGAAAATGTATATACATCCATATCCCCGCAGCGGTTTTTATGGTCTTTCATTCAGTTTGGTTACAGACTGCTGATGTTTTGACAGCAGTCTGTATGGAAGATAGTTTACTTGTGAAACTTCAGATTCTCTATTCCGAAGGTCAATGTCACATCTCCTGTCGTGTCACGCAGGTTCAGAGGATTCTTCGCTGTGTCGTAAAGTTTGTTTACGCCTCCTTGTCCCAGTTTCTTTCCTTCTCTCACCAGGGTCTCGAACAGAGGAACTTCAAAGGTGTATTTTTCCTTGAAACCATCACTCCTTTTTCCTCTTTCAAATACGACAAGGATCTTTTCTCCGCTTTTGTAGTTCGGGAAATTGTGGCGTATGCGTCTGCTCCAACGGTCGAAGAAGAATTCTGTCCGCTGCTTAGCATCATCACCAAACTGTATGAAGCCTCTTCCTGCATCGAGTTTCTGACCTGACAATGATTTCAGTTCGTCCAAAACAATCAGGTCGAAGCTGATATGTGAGAACTCACCTGCATAAGGGTCATTCTTGGTGTATTTGGAATAAATTACCGTCTTGAATGTACGGTTGGTTCCGAGTTCCTTCAGCTTGTAGGCAATCGGAGCACCGGGATTTTCAGTACTCAGGCGTGCACCTTCGCCGATGAACTTCTTAACATCCTCCAGATTGATGGCTGCCAGCGCACCAAGTTTGGCATCACCACCAAGGACACGTCCCTTGATAGTTGACTCTTTCAGCAGGTCCTGGTATGCAGCCTCTGCATTTGCGCCAATCTTTCCGCCCAGCACAGACGCTTGTAGCTTTGCTTCAGCCTCTTTCTTTGTCATGTTCGTCTCAATACCCAAGAGGAGAATTCGTCCGTATTTTACAGAAGAAACAAATAACGGCTTCTCGTTTCCAAACTCTTTCTTGTAATCAAATTCCTTGGAAAAAAGGTCGGATGGCTTTTTAGGAAGGTCAATGCTAAGCTCATAGAATACCTGCTGCACTTTCACAAGAAAACGGTTCTTTTCCTTGTCAAAGCTGAAGCCTGCACTTGCCTCCACAGTGTTAGCAGCACCCTTGTAGTTGCCGCCCATTGCCATTTTGAGGTGTGCTTTGTCGTAAACTTCCTCAATTGAATAGGTGAGGTTGGCTGCAGGAGCATTGAAGCCACGGCTAAGTAACTCGTTGATTCCTTTTCTCACGCCAGAAAGGGTGGGGTTCTCTATCCTGACTGTTGGGTCAGAACTGCCGGGAAGATCAGTGGAAAGGACCATCGGAGCACGTTCTGCCTCAATAGGGTCGTACTCTCCTTCAATCACACTCTTCGCCCGAAGCAGTGCGCCTGGATAGAAAACGTTTTTATCATCTGAGAAGAGAAGCTGTTCCTCAAACTCTTTTGCCTGCTCGTAGAATTCCTTTGTAGCTCCTGCTCTTGTACTTGCAAGTGGAGATATGAGAGAGATTGTCTTCGCTTCACTGGCTTTTCTCTCAGAGAAAGGTTCTATCTGCTTTACCGAAGGCATGGAATGAACATACGAATTGATTGCTGTTGGGAAAGCTCCATTTCCCGTGTTTGTTCCCAAATCTCCATCTTTGTCATTGGTGCATGCGCCCAAGAGGATGGGAAGCATAAGCATTAGTTCTTTTCTTAACTTTAATTTTTTCATTTTGTTTGTTGATTAGTTGAGAGTTATACTTCTATATTATTAATTGTATGTTTTACGTTATTAAATGCGTTTTTTGAAGAACCTTGCCTCAAGGTTAGCGTAATTAAATTTCTTTAACATAACTCATTCTGGTACACGTAAGTGATGTTTGTCTTTTTTTGAAGTATTAAAACAAGGTTAAGATGGACCAAAAGGCTGTGCTATAAGTATGTGAAAGTTGGCTGTTAACAGCTCCTTTATTCCGTTACTTACAGGTAGATGTAAATCCTTTTCATGCATCTTGAAATCAATACATGGTCTTTTGGCTTTGAAAAGACGCTCTGTTAGGGTTCAAAAGATGCTCTTTTGGCGTGTTACTAACGCCCTTTTGAAGTCCGATTAAGCACCTTTTCTTGCACGACGTTATAACTGGCTGATTTTCTGTTGGTTGTAAACTTGCTTTTTATAGGTGTCTTTGTCTTTGTTTATAGGCGTTTTGTTTAAAGATATGTAAGGTTTTTTGAAGTCTTATCGGCATCTTGAAATATAAGAAAAACAGATTCCCTGTATCAGAAGCTGAGGATAAAATAAGCAGTTGGGTTTGTTCTGTGTTGGAGTTTCTTGGGTATGAAAACAAAAAAGGAATTACTTTCGTAATTCCTTTTGATGCGCTCCAGGATGGGCTTGAACCAACGACCCCCTGATTAACAGTCAGGTGCTCTAACCAACTGAGCTACTGAAGCAGTTGTATTGCTTATTTCTTGTAAGCGGTTGCAAAGGTACTATGTTTCTTTGAACCCACCAAATGTTTTTGAAGAAAATTTCAATAAAATCGTAATTTTCTTTATTTTCATGCTTTTGAAGACCTGTTTTCCATTATAATAATGTACTTTTGTTCCGTGATAAGCATATTAAACAATAAATAGAATATATATATAATGAGAAAACTCTTCTTGGCTTTCGGACTCTGGATACTTGCTTTCGGAGGAGCTGTAATGGCGCAAAGCACTGCAGGTAAAGACCATAACTTCAAGGTTGCAAAGAATCTTGAGACTTTTTCTGCCATCTATAAGTATCTTGACATGATGTATGTTGATACCCTGAACTCTGATGAAGTAATCGGAAACGGTATCAATTACATGCTTCATTCGCTGGATCCTTATACGGTTTATTATCCGGAAGAGAAAGTAAAGGACCTCAATATGATGATTTCGGGCAAATATGCAGGTGTTGGTGCATTGATTCGTTATAATTTCTTATTGAAGAATACGGTGATTGATGAACCATACGAGAATATGCCTGCTGCGGAAGTTGGCTTGAAGAAGGGTGATGTTATTCTTGCTATTGGTGACTCGTCAATGGTAGGTAAGGATGTTTCGTTTGTCAGCAATCATCTTCGTGGTGATGCTGGTACAACCTTTATCTTGACTATTCAGCGCCCATCAACGAATAAGAAGATGAAATTTAAGATTACTCGCCGTGCTATTCAGCTCCCTGCAGTGCCATATTATGGTGTACAGGATGGTGGAGTAGGTTATTTGAATCTCAACTCTTTCACAACTGGATGTGCAAAGGATGTTCGACGTGCATTTCTTGATATGAAGAAACAGGGTATGACCTCTCTTGTCTTCGACCTCCGTAACAATGGTGGTGGTAGCTTGCAGGAAGCAGTAAACATCGTAAATATGTTTGTACCAAAAGGTATTACGCTCGTGAAGACGGTGGGTAAGATGGAGCGTGCGAACAATGAATATAAAACAAGCGTTGAACCAATCGATACTCTCATGCCTATCGTTGTGTTGGTAAATGATGAGTCGGCGAGTGCCAGTGAGATTACCAGTGGTAGCTTGCAGGATCTCGATCGTGCTGTCGTTCTCGGTACACGTAC
Source organism: uncultured Prevotella sp. (assembly GCA_947095945.1). Lineage (GTDB taxonomy): Bacteria > Bacteroidota > Bacteroidia > Bacteroidales > Bacteroidaceae > Prevotella. Next base: position 1,167 of record CAMUQM010000094.1, on the reverse strand, counting down.
TTACGGAAAGGGACTCGTGCAGGTTTCAATGGATCTTCCATATAATGCAAACTTAAAGCTTACGTCAAGCAAGTATTATATTCCAAGCGGACGTTGCATTCAGGCTATCAACTATAAGCATGCTAATGGCGGGTATACTGAGCACGTTCCAGATTCGCTGACACGTGTTTTCCGTACGGCAAACGGCCGTGAAGTGCGCGATGGTGGTGGTATTAAGCCTGATGTAGAGGTACGTCCAGATTCGCTGCCAAACATTGCTTTCTATCTTGCTTCCTCTGGTCGCGATTCAACGGAGGTGATGTGGAACTGGGAGCTGCAGTATTTGAAAAAGCATCCATCAATTGGTCCTACAAAGAGTTTTATTATTTCAGATGCTGATTTTGAAGACTTCAAGCAGGCGGTATTGAAGAGTGGTTTCAAGTATGACCGCGAAAGTAAGAAGTATTTGGAAAACCTTGTAAAGTTAGCTAAGTTTGAAGGCTATTATGACGATGCGAAACCAGAGTTTGAAGCTTTGGAGAAAAAGCTGAATCATAATCTTGCTAAAGACCTTGATTATAACAAGCAAACATTGAAAAAGGTGTTGACAAGCGACCTCGTTTCAGCTTATTACTATCAGAAAGGTTCGTTAGAAAATAGTCTGCAGTTTGATAAGCAGTGGAAAAAGGCTGTGGAGATTCTGAAGAACCCTTTAGAGTATAAGAAGCTCCTGCAACCTGTTGTAAGTCAGCCGTTGGTTAAGCTTGAGCCTGCTATGAATGTAGCTGTTGATAACAAGAGCAAAACAAAGGCGAAATAAAGGGAACATTTAGAATGAATTAAGGCTTATAGGTTTGTTTGGAACTTATAAGCCTTATTTTATTAATATGGTTTCGGTTTTATGTTAGTGCAGCCTTGTTATCATTTCTCTGTTTTTCTATTGTCGTGTTGGTGCTCAGCACGTGTGGTGCTGTTGGTAAACACTATTGGTGTTGAGGGTTAGATACGATGCAATATATAGTTGAACGGAATGTAATTTACTGTGAGAAAAGTGTTGTAAAACCAAAAGCAAATAAAAAGTGTTTAGCTATTAGGAAATTCAAAGAGTACAGTTGTCGAATTATTTTCATAAAAGGTTCTGCGGGATTTAGTGTGAATTAACATGCCGTATCCCGCATTAAGCGGCAC
>CAMUQM010000093.1 GCA_947095945.1 uncultured Prevotella sp. | reverse complement strand
CATCAATGGTTAAAGCTGCCACAATTGGTATCGGTGCAGGTAATGGTACAGATGGTCAGGTCCTTGTTTATGCTGATGCTCTTGGTATGACCGAAGGTTTTAAACCTAAGTTTCTTCGTCATTTTGCGAATGTTAACAAGTGTATGACCGAGGGTGTACAAGAGTATATTAAATGTGTGAAGGATACCAGTTTCCCTTCAGATGCAGAGGCATATTAATATTTGTTTGTAGGTAAGAATTCATGGTTTAAGATTCTAAATTATAACACACTCTTATAAATGAAATATGTATTTGAGCTAAATGAGGATAGTCTTAAATAATCTATTCCTTCTATCAGAATATCTTACATGTTTCAAAGTATAACTCATAATGATTAATTTCAGAATAATATAGAATTATGGACACTCAAAATATACCTGTTCACGTACGGTTGTGGAATAAGCATTTTTGGTTGTTGGCAATGGCTAATCTTTTATTAGTTATGTCTTCCTATATGCTTGTTGCTACCATGCCTTTGCGTATGGTTGTTAGGGGATATTCTATGTTTCAGATAGCTTTGGTAATGGGTGTATTCTTTATAGGAATATATCTTTTTGGTAGTCTTTCTGGCTATCTTGTACAACGCTATCGTCGCAAAAATGTGTTTAATGTCTCAACACTATTGTTATTAGGAGTTACAGGTGCACTTTATTATTTAACTAATCTGCCTTATAATTCTTTCGATTATACGTTGCTTGTAGGACTTCGTTTCATTCAAGGAGCTTTTTATGGACTATCACAACTCGTTCTTCTTAGTACATTGATTATCGATACTGTAGAGGCAGTACATCGGACAGAAGCAAATCATGCAGCAACATGGTTTGGTCGCTTTGCTCTTTCACTTGGTCCTTTAGCTGGAATAGTAGTATATCAAACTATGAATTTTGCTTCAGTACTTCTCCTGTCTTGTATTTGTTTGGCTATATCATTTGTGTTTGTCAACTTAATAAGATTTCCGTTTCGTATGCCAAGCGAGGACTTTTCACGTTTTTCTTGCGACCGTTTCCTTTTAAAAGGAAGTCATTGGCTTTTTGTAAATGTAGCTCTTATCACTACTGTTGTTGGAGTATTATTGAGCATTGAATACTCTCCACGCTTTTATGGAATGTTAATGGTGGGGTTTGTTATTGCAATTCTTGCTGAACGTTTTGTCTTTGCTGATGCTGATCTTCGTAGCGAAGCAACAACAGGAATGATAGTCATTGGTATTGCTATTCTCCTTATGATTACTCGTAATCAGGAAAGTGTTAGCTATGTTGTTCCAATCCTTACTGGCTTAGGTGTAGGATTAATAGGTAGTCGATTCTTACTCTTTTTTATCAAGATGTCTGATCATTGCCAGCGTGGAACCAGTCAGAGTACCTTTTTACTTGCTTGGGAAACTGGTATCGGTGTAGGTTTAGTTCTTTCTTATGGTTTATTTAACACAGAACAACCTCTTATCTTGTGGGTTTGCCTTGGAATTTTGGCAGTTTCTTTGATACTCTATGATACATTTATCCATAGCTGGTATGTAAAGCATAAGCATCGATAAATTTACTTAAAAAACGCTACAGGTACTCCGTTGATTACCAGTTTGTTATAAAGGCGTATTCTTAAAGGTGCTTAATAAGCCTACAAAAGGGCGTTAATAATATTGCAAACAAGCATTACTTAAAGCGGAAGTAATGCTTGTTTGCATTTGTTGTTGGCGTATATCGTGTAGTTATTAGTACTTAGCACTATTTGTGCTGATCGTAAACACCACTGGTGCTGAGCAACAGCACATTAATAGAATACTGATAAATTGCAAATTCTTTGTTGTTCTTATGTATCTAACAAACTTATTTGTGAAATAATAATTGAACAACACTAATTTATATTGTGATGTAAAGCAAATTTGCTTTTTCGTCAACTTTTTATTATCTTTGCAGCAAATTAGCTAATTATATGGGATTATTCGATTTATTCGGAAAAAAGAAGAAGGAAACGCTTGACAAAGGACTTGAGAAGACAAAAGAAAACGTATTCTCAAAATTGGCGCGTGCAGTGGCTGGAAAGTCAAAGGTTGATGATGAGGTTTTAGACGACCTTGAAGAGATACTTGTTACATCTGACGTAGGTGTAGATACTACTATCAAGATTATCCGCCGTATTGAGGAGCGTGTTGCTCAAGATAAGTATGTTTCAACAAGCGAATTAAATGCTATTCTTAAGAGTGAGATTACAGCATTGCTCACTGAAAATAATACCGGCGATAACGGTGAGTGGACATTGCCAGAAGATACACATCCTTACGTAATTCTTGTTGTAGGTGTTAACGGAGTTGGTAAGACCACTACGATTGGTAAACTTGCTTGGCAGTTTAAGCAGGCTGGAAAGAAAGTCTACCTTGGTGCAGCCGATACATTCCGTGCTGCAGCTGTTGAGCAGATTCAAATTTGGGGCGACCGTGTTGGTGTTCCTGTTGTGAAGCAACAGATGGGAGCAGATCCAGCAAGTGTGGCTTTTGACACATTGCAGAGTGCTAAGGCAAATGGTGCTGATGTTGTCATTATTGATACAGCTGGGCGTTTACACAACAAGGTAGGCTTGATGAACGAGCTAAAGAAGATTAAGGATGTAATGAAGAAGGTTGTTCCTGAGGCTCCACACGAGGTACTATTGGTGCTTGATGGAAGTACAGGACAGAATGCCTTTGAGCAGGCTCGTCAGTTTGCTGCTGTAACACAGATTACTTCACTTGCTATTACAAAACTCGATGGAACAGCTAAGGGTGGAGTAGTGATAGGTATCAGCGATCAGTTGAAGGTTCCTGTTAAATATATTGGATTAGGTGAAGGCATGGAAGACCTGCAACTCTTTGATAAGGTGCAGTTTGTAGATAGCCTATTTAAATAGGGTGATGGGTGTTGAATGTTAGGTGTTGACTGTTGGGTGTTAATGGATTGATATTACATCTATTAAATTCTTCTAATACATCTGTAATAGTTGAATGTTGGGTGTTGATGAATTGATATTACATCTATTAAATTCTTCTAATACATCTGTAATAGTTGAATGATGGGTGTTGATGAATTGATATCACATTCTATTTATGCAATTCATTAACATTCAACATTTAATACCTATCACCAAACAAAGAACGAATGAAGAAAAATCAGATAGATATTGTAACCATGGGCTGCTCGAAGAATCTTGTAGATTCAGAGCTAATCATGAAACAATTTGAAGAAAACGGATTTCATTGCACACATGATGCAAAGCGTCCACAAGGTGAGATAGCCGTTATCAATACATGCGGTTTCATCGAATCTGCAAAGGAAGAAAGTATCAATACTATTCTTGAATTCATCAATAGGAAAAAGAATGGACAGCTTAATAAATTATATGTTATGGGCTGCCTCTCACAACGATATAAAGATGAACTTGAAGCAGAACTTCCAGAGGTAGATAAGTTCTATGGTAAGTTCAATTATAAAGAATTACTGGAAGAACTTGGCAAGGCTGATGTTCCTGCATGTAACGGTGTTCGTCACCTAACGACCCCACGTCATTATGCCTATGTGAAGATTGCTGAAGGCTGTGACCGCCATTGCGCTTATTGTGCAATCCCATTGATTACAGGTCGTCATCGCTCACGTCCTGTTGAGGATGTGTTGGATGAGGTGAGAGGACTTGTTGCACAAGGTGTCAAGGAGTTTCAGATTATTGAGCAGGAGTTGACTTACTATGGTGTAGACCTTGATGGTAAGCATCATATTACTGAACTTATCTCTCGAATGGCAGACATAGAGGGAGTAGAGTGGATTCGCCTTCATTATGCTTATCCTAATCAGTTCCCACTCGATCTTCTCGATGTAATCGCAGAAAAGGCAAATGTCTGTAAATATTTAGACATTGCTTTCCAGCATATTTCTGACCACATGCTTGAGCGTATGCATCGCCATGTGAGCAAGCAAGAGACACTTGACTTAATAGCAGAGATACGTCGCCGCGTTCCCGGTATTCATCTTCGTACAACACTCCTTGTTGGTTTCCCCGGTGAGACTGATGAAGATTTTGAAGAATTAAAAGAGTTTGTAAGTGAAGCTCGTTTTGAACGTATGGGTGCTTTCTCTTATTCGGAGGAAGAAGGAACGTACAGTGCTAAACATTACAAAGACGATGTTCCTGAGGATGTAAAACAGGCTCGTCTCGATGAACTAATGGCTATTCAACAAGGAATATCTGAAGAACTGGAAGCAGAGAAGGTGGGTAAAACCTTTAAGGTTATTATTGATCGTAAGGAAGGAGAATACTATATTGGTCGCACAGAGTTCTGTTCACCAGAGGTTGATCCAGAAGTACTGATTTCATCGACAGAAAAGTCTTTACGTGTAGGTAAGTTCTATGATATTCTTATAACAGACTCCGATGAGTTTGACCTTTTTGGAGAGGTCGTTATGTAGTAGTTCATAGTTCAAAATATTGAATATATGAAATTAAACTTAGACGAAATTTGATTATAGGTTCTGAATTTTGAATAAAAGGGAGAAAACAGAATGAATAATAAAGAATTCATTGCAGCATTAGCAGCAAAAACCGGATACACGCAGGATGAAAGCCAAAAGATGGTGAAGACTGTTGTAGATTTGATGGGGAAATCCTTTGAAACGGGTGACCCTGTACCAGTTGTTGGTTTTGGAACGTTTGAGGTTAAGAAACGTTTGGAGCGTGTGATGGTTAATCCTTCAACAGGTTTGCGCATGCTGGTTCCTCCAAAGTTGGTTCTTAATTTCAAACCTGCAGCAACGATAAAAGGACATGTAAGAAAGGGAGGACAGGAAAATGGCTAAGACTGTAATACAACAGATAATAAGTGCATTAGCTAAACAGTATAATTTGTCAGCAGCAGAAGCAGCAGCTTTTGTTGATGCCTTTTTTGATATAGTAAGTTCAGAACTAAAAAATGGTAAGCAAGTTAAAATTAAGGGACTTGGTACTTTTAAAGTTCAAGCAGTGAAACCTCGTGAGAGTGTCAACGTTAATACGGGTGAACGTGTACTTATTGAAGGCCATGATAAGATTAGTTTCACTCCTGATACTATGATGAAGGAACTGGTAAATAAACCTTTCTCACAGTTTGAGACTGTTGTTATTAACGATGGGGTAAACACTGAGGAGTTAGAACGCATTCCTGCTGAAGAAAGTTCTGATGATGTTAAAGAAGAGATTGCTAATGAACTTTCAGCAGAAAACATATCAAAGGAAGAAAACACTGTTAGCAAGGAAGAAAAGACTCCAGTAGAAGCTTTTGAAAAACAGAAGGAAGAACTTACTGTACAGAAAGAAGAAGCTATTGTAGAGAAAGAAGAGAAAGAAGGAGATGCAGAACATACTTCTGCAAAAAAAGATACTGTAATTGAGGCAGATGATAGCCTTATTGAAAAGAATCTTCCTGTTGACGTAATAGAGGAGCCTTCTTATATCAACGAAGAAGAAACAGTAGCATCGAGCGAAGAAACTTTTGTGCAAAATAGTATTAAAGAGGAAACGCAAGATGTATCTTCTCTTGTAGAAGAGAAACCTATTGAGGTGGAACAAAAGCCTGTAGAGGTAGAAGTGAAGCCTGTAGAGGCTGTTCAGACAGTTACAAATGTTTCAGAAGAGCGTTCGGAGCCTTTAAAAGAAGAAATTATTGCAGAAGTACAACAGGCAAAGAATTCAGAGTCAACTCATACTTCAATTGATGAAGATAATGATGTGGAAGGCTCTGAAAATGGTATACTGAAGAAGGTTGCTTTGATTGCTTTCATTGTGATTGTATGTCTTGGAATTTTTCTTTGGGCACGAATGGGTAGTTCAAATTCGTCGAAGCATTCGAAAGAAGTAGCAGAACAAATGAATGCAGATGGTGATAATTCTTCGCTTAGTACAAAGACAGTGTCTGCAGACACCACAAGAACAGCATTAAAAGTTCAGAAAGCTCCTGAAAAGAAAGATGTTGCAAAAGTTGATTCATTTGTAGCTTTGAATTCTGATCCACGTATTCGTTATGGTGCTTATAACATCATTGGTATTGACCGTGTTGTTGTGTTGAAAAAGGGGGAGACAATGGAGAAATTTAGTCGTAAGACACTCGGTGCTGATATGGTTGGCTACTTCCAAGTGCTTAATGGACGTAAATCAATGCAGGCAGGCGACACCATGAAAGTGCCAAAGGTTGAGTTGAGACCAGAATATAGAAAATAAGTATCTTCTTGATATTTTTGATATAACATAGTTATATCTGTTTCATACAGGTGCAATCATGTAAAAAAGTCCTTAAAAAGTGTTTTAAGGACTTTTTTAATATAATTTAGACTCAATTCTTCGCTTCATCCGCATTTATGTTGTACTTTTGCGAATAATAGAATAAGAAAATAATAGTACAATAATAATTTGAAAGATAATGGCAGAATCTATTGATATTAGAGAGTTGAACGAGCGGATAGAAAAACAGAGCTCTTTTGTTACCAACCTTATAACAGGTATGAACCAAGTTATCGTTGGACAGAGACATCTGATAGACTCGCTACTTATTTCATTGCTTAGTGATGGTCATATTCTTCTTGAAGGTGTACCCGGTTTAGCAAAAACCCTTGCTATTAAGACTCTATCACAGCTTATAGATGCAGGTTATAGCCGTATTCAGTTTACTCCAGATCTTTTGCCAGCTGACGTTATTGGTACACAGATTTATTCGCAGAAAGATGAAGCCTTTCATGTAAAGAAAGGTCCTGTATTTGCTAATTTTGTTCTTGCTGATGAAATTAATCGCGCTCCAGCTAAGGTACAGAGTGCGTTGTTGGAGGCTATGCAGGAGCATCAGGTGACAATTGGTGATTCAACGTTTACACTTCCAAATCCTTTCCTTGTGTTGGCAACTCAGAATCCAATAGAGCAGGAAGGAACCTATATGCTTCCTGAAGCACAGGTTGATCGTTTCATGTTGAAGGTTGTTATTGATTATCCAACCTTAGAGGAAGAGAAACTCGTTATTCGTGAGAATCTTCAAGAGAGTATGCCTGTTGTTCATCCTGTTGTTAGCGCAAATGAGATTCTTGAGGCTCGCTGCGTAGTTAAGGATGTATATATTGATGATAAAATCATGCAGTATATTGCTGATATCGTTTTTGCTACACGTTATCCTGAGCGTTACCAGTTGCCAGAATTGAATCAAATGATAACTTTTGGTGGAAGTCCACGTGCAAGTATCAATCTTGCAAAGGCAAGTCGTGCATACG
>CAMUQM010000092.1 GCA_947095945.1 uncultured Prevotella sp. | reverse complement strand
CGTGGTTTACTTCGATGCGAAGCGCTTGAAACATTTTTGCCATGTCTTTCTTTTCACGTGCTCGCTGGAAGAAAGGTTCAATGGTTGTCAGTAGGTCATTCGTCGTTTTGTATGTTTTCTGTCCTCTTGCCTTAACAATGGCTGAGGCGATGCGGCGCGACTGCTTCAGTTCTCCGTAGAGGTAGAGTATGTCTGCCAATCGTTCTTCATCGTAGTCGTTGAGAATGTCGGCAGCAGTCAATCCTGCTCGTTTGTTCATTCTCATGTCAAGTGGAGCTTCAAAACGGAAAGAGAATCCACGTGTCTCATCATCAAAATGATGGCTGCTCACTCCAAGGTCGGCAAGTAGTCCGTCTAAATGTTCTACGCCGTAGTATTGCATCCAGTTCTTCAGGTATCTGAAGTTAGAACGAACGAAGGTGAAACGGTCCACTTGTTCCTCGCTTAAGTTCATGCTGCCAATATTCTGCTCAGCATCGGCATCTTGGTCGAAACTGTAGAGATGACTGTTAGTTTCTAAGCGGGAAAGAATCTCTCGGCTATGACCTCCGCCTCCGAAAGTTACATCCACGTAAACTCCGTTAGCATGTAAGTTTAAACCTTCAATGCTTTCGTTGAGGAGTACTGGGATGTGATAACATTCTGCGGTCTTAATCATGCTGTTGATTCTTTTGTGGATGATTATTCGTTGTTCTTTGCTGGATTGTCAAATGAGAAGGCTTCTTCCATTCCCATGGTTTCTTCCATGGCTTTGCTGAATTCATCAGCTGACATGAATGGCTCGCTGTTTTCTCTGTTTGCCCATATCTCAATGCAGTCGTCCATTCCGGTGAATCTAATTTGCTGGTCAATGTTAGCCATTTTTAGATATCGTTTCGGAATTAGGAAGCGACCATTACCGTCCAATGTAATCATCTCGACATCGGTGACATACTGGCGGTAAATCATTTGGTCGCGACGATTCCAACGGCTCAAACGTTTTCGAAGTGCATCCATTCGTTCGTTCCATACCGATTCAGGGTAGAGAACCAGACATGGCTCGAAGATATCCTTGCGCAATACCAACGATTCTTCGCCCGATGCATTAAGCACCTTGCGGAAGACTGCTGGCAGGAAAGCTCTTCCTTTTGCGTCTGTTTTTGCTTCTATGTTTCCTAAGAATCGCATGTCTGTCTTTTTATAAAGCTGTATTTGGCTTCAAAGTTACATATTTTTCCCCACATATCCCCACTATACTCCACAATATTTTGTTAATAACTTCTTTTTTAAGAATATTAACGTTAGAAGAGGCTTTTCTTTTCTCTTCAAAATCGTTCAAGATAGTGCTTTCTTCTGCTATCGTTGGTTGCGATGGTAAGATGAGTAGTTTGTTAATTTGAAATATCTTTACAGTGCAGGAGGCGTTAAGCGTATGCTTTTGGTCTAAAAGGTGCTATTTTGAGTGCTCTTGTAAGTGTCAGGTAGTCAGGTGTTTGTGAAAACGTGTAAGAATAGGTGCTTAGTTAGGTTCCAAAAGGGCGTTAATAACACTTCAAAAGGGCATCTTTTAAAAGCCAATTAAGCATGGATTCGAATGCAATTAAGCCTTAGTAATTTTTGAAGTTGTGAAAAATTATTACAAAATAGGTACTACTGTGTGGTTTTAATAGTCTTCTTTTTTACTCTATATTTCTTCTTCTTTTTGTAGATTTTATAACTTTTTTCTGTTTTCTGGCTTGTCTTGGGAGGAGGAGGTTGTAAAGTGGGGTGAATTAAAAATGTAGAGCGTAATGAGGCTTTTGACTTTTTATAAAAGCACTAGACCAAGTTGTTGACGTGATTTTTTTATGTTCAGGCATATATTTTTCGCAAAAAAAGTGAGCTATTCCAAATCGTTTCGTTATTTTTGCATTTTGTTAGGAGAGAATTGAGTACATGAGTGTAGAAATAGAGAAAACGATAGATATTGACAAGATTCTAAGAGACAAGATGGGGGCGAAGGCTAAATTCGTTCCTTCTTTTGCCGTCAATTGGCTAAAACGTATCCTTCATGAAGACGAGGTAAATCAGTTCCTTTGGGAAAATCGTGGTTTGACAGGAACTGAGTGGCTCACTGAGTGTGTTCGCTATCTTGACATGACGCTGCAAATCGAAGGTTTAGAGAATCTCCCAGATAAAGATGATGGTAAGCTTTATACGTTTGTCTCAAACCATCCTCTCGGTGGACAGGATGGTGTAGCATTGGGGTCTATCATTGGTAAACATTATGATGGTAGGTTTCGCTATTTAGTAAATGACTTATTGCTTAATCTTCCCGGTTTAAAACCAGTAAGTATTGGCATCAATAAAACTGGTAAGCAGAGTCGTGATTTCCCTCGAATGATAGAGGCCGGATTTAAAAGTGATAATCACATACTGATGTTTCCAGCTGGACTTAACAGTCGTAAAATCAATGGTGAGGTTCATGACTTGGAGTGGAAGAAGACGTTTGTCACCAAGAGTGTGGAGTATCAGCGTGATGTAGTACCAATCTTCTTTGGTGGACGTAATTCTGATCGATTCTATCGTATTGCACATTTCAGTGATAAATATGTCAAGAAGGTAAATATAGCCATGCTATTCCTTGTTGATGAGATGTACAGAAATGTTGGGAAAACGTTTCGTGTTGCGATTGGAAAACCAATCCCTTGGCAGACGTTTGATAAGAGTCGTACATCGATGGAATGGGCGAAATATGTTGAAGATATGGTTTATGAACTATAGCTCTTTTGCCTCATTAATGACAGAACAAAGGGACAAACTAATCGATAAGTGATAGAGAAAGAAAAAGAATTGATAGAATATATGGAAGAAGAAATCATCCAACCCATTAGCAAGGAACTGCTCAAGAGCGAGTTGACTCCTGAACGGATGCTTCGTATGACTAACAAGAGTCACAATGAGATTTATATTGTGACTACTAAGACGGCTCCTAACGTGATGAAAGAGATTGGTCGTCTGCGCGAGATAGCTTTCCGTTCGGCAGGGGGAGGTACGGGCAAATCAATGGATATTGATGAGTTCGACACGATGGAGAATTGTTGCAGGCAGTTGATTGTTTGGAATCCTGAAGCTGAGGAGATTATCGGTGGTTATCGTTATATCTTCGGTAGCGAGTGGAAGATAGGCAATAACGGACAGCCAGTGGTTGCAACGAGTCATATGTTCCACTTTTCAGAAAAGTTCATGAAGGAATATGCTCCTTATACAGTTGAACTTGGACGTTCATTTGTTTCATTGGATTATCAGAATGTTCGTAAGAATTCTAAGAGTATTTTTGCACTGGATAATCTTTGGGATGGTCTTGGAGCGTTGACAGTTTTATATCCTGAATGTAAGTATTTCTTTGGTAAGATGACGATGTACCCTTCTTATATTCGCCGTGGTAGGGATATGATTCTTTACTTCTTGAAGAAGTACTTTGATGATAAGGAAGACCTTATTATCCCGATTAAACCGTTAAAAATTGATACTCCAATGACTGAATTGGATGCACTTTTCCAAGGAAATGGCTTCAAGGATGACTATAGAATATTAAATCGTGAGATACGTGAGCTGGGATATAATATCCCTCCTTTGGTGAATGCTTATATGAACCTTTCTCCAACTATGAAACTCTTTGGTACAGCTATCAACTATGGATTTGGTGATGTAGAGGAAACAGGTATCCTAATTGCTGTTGATGAGATTTTTGAAGAGAAGCGTATTCGTCATATTGAGAGCTTTGTTGATGAGCATCCAGAAGCACTGAAGATTACAAGTGGTGCAAATAATGTTATCTATAAGGAGAAAGAACAGGGCTAAGATGTTTTATAAGTAATAAGAAAAGAAAGGCAGATAATCCACTGATGTTTGGATTACCTGCCTTTTTATATTGCTCTCTTCGCTCTCTGTTATTCCTATTCACAGAAGCAAGGAAAGTCTTAAGTGTCGATGAAATCGCAAAGTTTTATCTAATAAAGAGTAATTCTCGATATTTTGGAAGTGTCCACAGCTCATCGCTGACTACTAACTCTAACTTATCAATCTGATACCGAATTTCTTCCATCTTAGGTGCTATCGTGTCATGATAAGCGATTGCTCTTTCACGTTGGCTTTCTATCTTGTTGGCTTGTTTACGTGCATTCACAAGTTCTTCAACACCTGTCTCGATAATATTAGTACGTTCAGCAATCTCACGTATAATCTTAATGTTTCGCTCGCTGAGCTGTTTACCTTCTACATCTCCGAAGATATTGACCATATTCTGTACATTCTTCGCCAACTGACTTTGGTAGTGTGTTGCCACAGGGATAATATGGTTCATCGCCAAATCGCCCATTACACGTGCTTCGATTTGTATCTTTTTCGTGTAAGTCTCCCATTTTACTTCGTTACGTGCTTCCAACTCGTTGCGTTTCATCACGTTCATCGACTCAAACATCTTGATAGCATCTTCGTCAAGGTAGCGGTCGAAACACTTAGGGCAGTTCGATTCGCAGTCAAGTCCACGCTTCATTGCTTCTTCTTTCCAGCTATCAGAATATCCGTTTCCATCGAAGTGGATAGGCTTACAGGTCTTGATATCTTCACGAATGATATCAATAATTGCCGATGTTAGGTCTTCTCCTTTCGCAACCAGTGCATCAACTCGCTCGCTGAAGTTCTGTAAAGCCTCTGCTACAGCGGTGTTGAGAACAATCATTGCAGATGCACAGTTGGCCTCAGAACCTACAGCACGGAACTCAAAACGGTTGCCAGTAAATGCAAATGGAGATGTACGGTTACGGTCGGTATTATCGATAAGTAACTCTGGAATCTCTGGGATATCCATCTGCATACCAGTCTTTCCACTAAGGCTGAAGATGTTCTCTTTGTCTGCCTTTTCTATATGCTCCAGTAGGTCACTAATCTGTCGTCCAAGGAAAGATGAGATGATGGCAGGTGGGGCTTCATTAGCTCCAAGACGATGGTCATTAGTTGCACTCATTACCGATGCTTTAAGAAGTCCATTGTGCTTGTAGACTGCCATCAAGGTTTCTACGATGAAGACAACGAAACGAAGGTTGTCATTAAGTGTCTTACCTGCAGCATGGAGGAGGATTCCATTGTCAGTACTAAGGCTCCAGTTATTGTGTTTGCCAGAACCATTGACTCCATCAAACGGCTTCTCATGTAGAAGAACGCGGAAGCTATGCTTGTGTGCAATCTTCCTCATGAGTGACATCAGCAGCATATTGTGGTCTACTGCAAGGTTACACTCTTCAAAGATTGGTGCTAATTCAAACTGACCCGGTGCTACCTCATTGTGACGTGTCTTGCAAGGGATACCTAATTCGAGTGCTTGTATCTCAAGATCTTTCATGAAAGCCTGTACACGCTCGGGGATTGTACCGAAGTAATGGTCGTCCATCTGCTGGTTTTTGGCAGAGTCATGTCCCATCAGTGTGCGTCCTGTAAGCATAAGGTCAGGGCGCGCAAAGTACAAGTCTTCGTCTACAAGGAAGTATTCTTGTTCCCAGCCAAGGTTGGTGTGAACTTGCTTTACATCTTGATAAAAGTATTGGCAAACTTTAGTTGCTGTGACGTTTACAGCGTGGAGTGATTTTAATAGTGGGGCTTTGTAATCAAGTGATTCTCCTGTATAAGATATAAATATTGTAGGAATACAAAGTGTGTCTTCGATGATGAATACAGGACTTGTAGGGTCCCATGCTGAATAGCCTCGTGCTTCAAAGGTATTGCGGATTCCTCCATTAGGGAAAGAGCTGGCATCAGGTTCCTGCTGAACGAGTAGCTTTCCTGAGAACTCTTCAATCATACCTCCTTTACCGTCATGCTCAACGAAAGCATCATGTTTCTCTGCAGTGCCCTCTGTTAGTGGCTGGAACCAGTGTGTATAGTGAGTTGCCCCATGCTCCTCTGCCCATTTCTTCATGCCTTGTGCTACTGCATCTGCTATGGAACGGTCTAATCGTGTGCCGTTGTCAATGACGTCTATCAGTTTTTGGTACACATCCACAGGGAGATACTTGTACATTCTTGCACGGTTGAAGACGTATTTGCCATAGAAATGTTCTGGACGTTCTGTTGGTGTCTTGACTTCTAAGGGGCGTTTCTTAAATGCTTCCTCGATAGCTCCGAATCTTAAATTTGCCATGTTTTTATCTTATAATGAAAGTTCCGAGTGCAAAATTAAGTATTTCGGATTATTTGGCAAAGTGTTTAAGGATATTATTCTCTATTATTACTGGCTATTATTTTTTAACCCAAACCGGATATTAGAACTTGATGGTTATGCTCTTATCAATCCTTTGGCATAAGTGACAAAAAGAGACCTAAAATGGATCTCTTTTGCTCTTATATGACAAAAAGAGACCTTAAACATCTTATATCCCTTTATCTACAAGGTGAATGAGCCTTTAAAAAGTCTTGAATAATGACTTTTCTCCTTTCTTTGCTAATACCCTTATGTAGGTTCAAATTTGCCTTCAAAGCAGAGTTGAGTGCTTCCAATTCATTGTTTGTATTCGGCATTTGCAGTTCAGGGAAATCATAGAATGTCCACAACCACGGCATATTCCTCTTTAAGCTCATATATGCACTCCTTGTGTTCTTATGCACATAATGCGTTTTCCCGTCTGCTCCTTTTGCCCTTTCGTTTATAAAGTCCTTCCATTTCTCCTGCCATGCATCCAAAGCTCCTATAAAAGAATCTTTGTCTGTATGGCAAAGCATTTTAGCTATGCCAAGCAATTCTTGTGAGGCTTGTAATTTGGGATGCAATGTCAGTTTTGTTCTTATGGTCATAACCTGGTGGAACTGGCAATGTTGGAATCTGTATTGGTAAAACTCTTGCCGAAGCCCTTTTAAGCCATCGCTGACGATGCCTAAAACATTATATCCATGCAACTCAAGATATGAAATACCTTCTCTGTAATCTGCAATTGTTTCCTTCTTGTCAATGAATTTATACCATAGCACACGACCAGATATGTGATCTTTCATTATAACAACACCAAATCTTCTGCCCCAGTAAGTAGTATCCATTAAGACCACAACATTACTAGAAATCAATTTGGGAAGGTTCTCCTTGTATTCTGATGACAGATAGCGGTGAATCGTACGAGTTGATACACCAAATTCTCTGGCAAGGTCGGATACAGTCAGATTCCCTAAGGAATATGCAGAATTAACATCTTCCTTTTTCAAGCGACGACGCCCTATAAAATAGCGTTTACAGTCTTTGCAAAACCAACGCTGATAACCATTCTCCTTACCCTTTTTAATGGTGCGATGAGAACC
>CAMUQM010000091.1 GCA_947095945.1 uncultured Prevotella sp. | reverse complement strand
AGAACAACCCTAATAGCAATAAGGGTGGTGGACTCTTTGCTCGTATGCAGGCTTTGCAGGAGTTACAGAAGCAGCAGCAAGAAGAACTTCGTCGCAAACAAGATGAGCTAAATAAGAAAAAGAAAGGTCTATAACTATGAACAAAAACTTAACTATTGCAATGACTGCTGCTTTAATGATGAGTGGTAGCGTTGCACAAGCACAGGATGTGAACATCGGACGTAACAACATCACGCTTACAAGTGACCTCATGACTCCTGAGGCACTTTGGGCTATGGGACGTATCGGTGCAGCACAGGCTTCACCTGACGGCAAGAAGATTGTCTATCAGGTAGGTTATTACAGTGTCAAAGAAAACAAAGGGCATCAGGTGCTCCGCGTGATGGATGCTGATGGTAAGAACGATCGTCTGCTTACTACTTCTGCAAAGAGTGAGAGTGATGCAGCATGGCTCGACAACAATACCTTAGCATTCCTTACAGGTGGACAGCTATGGATGATGAATGCAGACGGTACAAACCGTAAGCAACTTACGCAGTCGGACATCGATATCGAAGGTTTCCGCTTCTCTCCTGACCGTAAGCGAGTAGTGCTCATCAAGAGCATCCCTTACTATGGAACTATCAAGCAGAACCCAAGCGATTTGCCAAAGGCTACGGGTATGGTCATCACCGATATGAACTATCGTCACTGGGACCATTACGTTACAACGAATGCTCATCCATTTGTAGCTGACGTTACTGCTGAGGGCATTGGTGCTGGTATTGACATTCTTGAAGGCGAGCCTTATGAGAGTCCGTTGGCACCTTTCGGTGGTATTGAGCAGATTGATTGGAGTAAGGATTCTAAGTTCGTTGCTTATACCTGTCGTAAGAAGGAAGGCACACAATATGCCATCTCTACCGATGCAGACATATATATATATAATGTGGAGACTCGCCAAACAAAGAATCTCTGCAAGCCAGCAGACTATGTTGAACCAAAGATTGACGCAACAAAGAGTATGCGCAATCAGGCTGTCAACCATCAGGCTGGCGATATGAATGTAGGTTACGATGTTAACCCTAAGTTCTCACCTGACGGCAAATATATTGCTTGGCAGAGTATGAAGAACAATGGTTATGAGAGTGATCGTAATCGTCTCTGTGTCTATGACTTGGCAACTGGTAAGAAGACTTACGTTACTGAGAGCTTCGACTCAAATGTAGATGACTACACATGGAGCCTTAACTCTAAGGAACTTTATTTCATTGGTGTATGGCATGCAACAGTGAATGTTTATCAGACCAACCTTAAGGGTGAGGTGAAGCAGTTGACTGAGGGTGACCACAACTATGTAAGCATCTCACTCCTTGGTGATAAGAAGTTGCTTGCTATTCGTCAGAGCATCTCGCAGGCTAATGAAATCTTCGCCGTTACTCCTGCAAAGAAGGAGAAGACAAGCGTGCAAACACAGCTTAGCTTTGAGAATAAGCATATCTATGACCAGTTGGCTATGGGTGATGTAAAGTCTCGTTGGGTTAAGACAACTGATGGTAAGGAATTGATGGAGTGGGTGATTACTCCTCCACACTTTGACCCCAATAAGAAGTATCCTACTTTGCTCTTCTGTGAGGGTGGACCACAGAGTCCGGTTTCTCAGTTTTGGAGCTATCGTTGGAACTTCCAGATAATGGCGGCTCACGGCTATGTTATCATTGCTCCAAACCGTCGCGGTCTTCCGGGCTTTGGTAGTGCATGGAATGAGCAGATTAGTACTGATTGGACTGGTCAGTGTATGAACGACTACCTCTCAGCAATTGATGATGCTGCTAACAACCTTCCATTCGTAGACAAAGATCGTTTAGGTGCTGTCGGTGCATCCTTCGGTGGTTTCTCTGTTTACTATCTTGCAGGTATTCATAACAAGCGCTTCAAGTGTTTTATCTCACATGATGGTGCTTTCAACCTTGAGAGTATGTACACAGATACAGAGGAAGCTTGGTTCAGCAACTGGGAGTATGACGATGCTTACTGGAACAAAGATAAGAGCGAAGCAGCTAAGCGCACATACGCTAACAGTCCTCATCTGAACGTTGATAAGTGGGATACTCCAATCCTTTGTATCCATGGTGAGAAAGACTATCGTATCAATGCCAATCAGGGAATGGGTGCTTTCAATGCAGCACGTCTGCGTGGTATCCCGGCTGAATTGCTTCTCTATCCAGACGAGAACCATTGGGTGTTGAAACCACAGAATGGTGTTCTTTGGCAGCGTACATTCTTCAATTGGCTTAATCGCTGGCTGAAGAAGTAGCTTTTGCAAGTTAACGTGTTGACGAGTTTACAAGTAGACAAGGTGCTTGATAGTATTAACTCGTTCACTCGTCAACATGTTCACTCGTTCACTTTCAACTTATAATCTAACAAACAACTTGTTTACTTGTCAACTTGTCAAACTTGTCAACTTGTCCTCTTGTAAACTCGTCAACTAATAAAATCATCATGACTGATAAAATTCAAACATCATTGAGAGATTCAGCCGCAATGCGCTGGACGGCTCTCCTTCTTTTATCCCTGGCAATGTTTTGTGCCTACATCTTTGTTGATATCCTCTCTCCAATCAAGGAGCTGATGCAGGAGCAGAGAGGTTGGGACTCAACAGCATTCGGTACTATGCAAGGTTCAGAGACATTCCTTAATGTCTTTGTTTTCTTCCTCATCTTCGCAGGTATTATTCTCGACAAGATGGGCGTTCGTTTCACTGCTATTCTTTCTGGTGCTGTGATGTTAGCTGGTGCTTTAATCAAGTACTATGCTATCAGCGATAGCTTTGCAGGTAGCGCACTTGACGTATGGTTTACTAACAATCTTAATCACATTCCTGTTTTCGAACAGTTGGGTGTATCTCCTTTCTATGAGGGTATGCCAGCATCAGCAAAGGTTGCAGCATGTGGTTTTATGATCTTTGGTTGTGGCGTTGAGATGGCAGGTATCACCGTTTCCCGTGGTATTGTAAAGTGGTTCAAAGGTCGTGAGATGGCATTAGCAATGGGTTCAGAGATGGCTTTGGCTCGTCTTGGCGTTGCTACCTGTATGATTTTCTCTCCATTCTTCGCTAAGCTTGGTGGTGAAATTAATGTTTCTCGTTCTGTTGCCTTTGGTGTAGTACTTATCTGTATTGCATTGATGATGTTCATTGTTTACTTCTTCATGGATAAGAAGTTGGATTCACAGACAGGTGAGGCAGAGGAGAAGGAAGATCCATTCAAGATTAGTGACCTTGGCAAGATTCTTTCAAGTATGGGCTTCTGGCTCGTTGCGTTGCTCTGTGTACTTTATTACTCAGCTATCTTCCCATTCCAGAAGTATGCTGTAAATATGCTCCAGTGTAATCTTACTTTCCATGAACTTCCAGCAGAATCATTCTGGGCTTCATCAAGTGTGACAATCGTTCAATATATTATCATGCTTGTTGTAGCAGCAACAGCCTTCATGTTCAACTTCATGAAGAATAAGGCTTTGAAGAACTTTATGCTCTTCTTGTCTATATTCTGCCTTGTTGTTTACTGCTACATGGGTTATATGCGCCAGTCTGCTGAATCTATCTTTGCTGTATTCCCATTGCTCGCAGTAGGTATTACTCCTATTCTTGGTAGCTATGTCGATCATAAGGGTAAGGCAGCATCTATGCTCGTGTTGGGTTCATTGCTTCTGATTGTTTGTCACCTCACCTTTGCCTTTATTCTTCCACAGTTTAAGTCAAGTCAGGTGGGTGGTGTTATCGTAGCTTATGTAACCATCCTCGTTCTCGGTGCATCTTTCTCACTTGTGCCAGCATCATTGTGGCCAAGTGTTCCAAAGCTCGTGGATGCAAAGATTATCGGTTCTGCATACGCACTTATCTTCTGGATTCAAAATATTGGTTTGTGGTTGTTCCCAATGCTTATCGGTAAGGTACTTGATAAGACAAATGTTGGTGTTACCGACCCAACACAGCTCAATTATACAGCTCCGCTGATTATGCTTGCTGGTTTGGGTGTGATAGCTCTTGTTATTGGTCTTACTTTGAAGGTGGTTGATAAGAAACGCAATCTCGGTTTGGAAGAGCCAAACATCAAGGCATAATAAAAGTACAATAAAGGAGATAGACCCATGAACTTAAGTTGTAATGAGTCGCTCGTTAGTTGTTCTAAAGTTTAAAAGATATTTTATTGGGTAGTCCTCGCAAGCATATTTTTGTTTGTGAGGACTATTTCTATTATAGATGGAAGATTGTACAGGTGGATTTATTAACCCCCAATCGGTCATTAGACCACAATATGTATAATTCTTCTTACTATGGTATTGTTTCCTAACATCTTTTATTTTCTTATCGGCATCTTGTCTGTCTTTGTACCTTGACGTAGCCCGCTACGCCTGCGTTGCAAAGCCAAACAATCTGCTCGATAATAAAACAAAATATGTTTAGGCTCTAATGACTGATTTGGGTTAAACCTCATTTATCTATTCCTTGAATCTTCCTATTCTTTTATATTTGTAAATAAAAATCACATTATAGATTTTGATAGATGCTTTTTTAGCTTCGAATTAACGCCTAATTCGCTTGCAAAAGATGTCCTTTTGAGGTCTAACTAACGCCCTTTTGAAGTCCAACTAAGCACCTTTTCTTGCGTAAATTTATAACAGCCTAATTAATAGACAGTTAGAATCTCTTAAAAAAGTACTGTTTTGACGATTTAAATAACACTTTTTGTTCGTTTTTATGTCAATATTTTTCATCTTCTTTTTTTCTTTTATTACATGTATCGTTACAAATAATTACTACAGCTCTTAGTAGATATTTTTCTATTATTTTCTTTGTTATTGATTTTATTTTATTTATCTTTGCAGTCGTAAAAACTAAACAAAATCAAGATTAAGAGTCGTCTACAATACCTATTTACGGCTTAATAGCGTGTAAAGAATTCGGCTACAAACATAATTGAAAATGATAAAATTTAATACCTATGACCAAAAAGTTAATAGTATTATTTCTAATGCTACTGCTGCCCGTAACGATATGGGCAGAAGATTATGTTGAATTTGATTTCTCAAGTTCTTCTCAAGATGAGGTTGTACCAACGACTATGGAGAGAGATGGTGTAACTCTGAAGTTCAGTGTTCGTCCAGAAAAGACATCCTCATTTGATGATATCATTGAAAGAAAGTCTTCTTACTTGAAGTTTAAAAACAATGGATTGTTGACGGTTGAGGGGAATAACTGTGTTATTACTTCAATTGTTTTTGCAGTTTCTGATTTTCATCATATTTTAAAACTCTATAATGATGTTGGAAAACTGAAAGGGAGTCGTATAGGAAGTAAAGATTATAAGCAAGAGTGGAAAGGTAGGACTTATAGCACATCGTTTACTTCTGCAAATTCTGGTTCTGTGAATATAAAGTCGATAAAAGTATTTTACGAGAAAATTCAGCCTAAGTGTGTTTCTATTGTTATTTCTTCTGCAGAGAGAGCAACACTCTATTATAGTGATAAGACGTTTATTATTCCTAAGGGTGTTATTGCACGTACTTATAAAATCACAGATTATGTTCTTTCTCAAAGTAAAGAGTATAAAGAAGGAAATGTTCTCCCGAAAGGTACAGCTGTTGTGTTAGAAGCAAAGGAAGGTAAGTATTTCTTTGAAGAAACAAGCAAGGCGGGTGTAACAGATCCTGATAATGCTTTACGTGGTTCTGATTTTAAAACAATGACGACAGGGGGAGATGTGTACTATATGTTTGGTAAAGGTAGTAATGGAGTGGGCTTCTATTGGAAAGAACCAAATGGAAAGCCTTTTACAACAGAAGCGCACAAAGCCTATCTTGTGTATTCGCCATCAACAGCTTCACATGCAAAAAGCTTTCTTGGCTTTGATGTTGCTTTGGGAATACAAACTTCTGTAGTGAAAGAGAAGAAAACTGTAAATAGTCCTATATATAATCTTGCTGGGCAACAAGTGGATAAAGATTATAAAGGAATTGTAATTGTGAATGGTAAGAAGTATCTTAACAGATAATCATTCAAGTATTTACGTACCATACCATGATAATTAATTGATATTTAATAAGTAAACATGAAAACATATATTAGACCTTTAATAAGAATAGATCACGTTTTTTCCTCTTTTTATTTGTTATCTGGCTCACCGGGAAAAGCTGAAAAGGCTTTGACGAATGAGCAAGAATTGATTAATAATCAGTATGAGCCAGATATTCAGCAACTATCTAAAGAAGAACTTTTCTCAGCTTTTAGTCTTTCTGATGGTAAGACTGAATGGAGTGAGTAACAATATATGACTATAACTTAAACAATTACTAATATGAAAAAACAAGTAACATGGTTAGGGCTTTTGTTATGCTTACTATTGTTTGCAGCCTGTGAAAAGCCTGTATTAGAGAATGGTGACGGTAATAAAAAGTCAAGTAATGCAAAGAATAAACTGACCAGAGTCGTGCGTATTCACCCAAAGGAGTTGCGCATAGAAACGATTGAAGAGGCGATGCAGGCGAAACGCCAGCCTTTGTCTCGTGCAGGAATTGAAGAAAAGAGACAGAAGTTTTATGCTGTCAATGTCTACGAGAAGAAAGCTAATGATGAGAGCTATTCTATGTATGCTTATGGTTTGTTCACAAGTCTTTCAAAGATTGCGTTAAAGATGAACGTGGAGAACCTTTATAAAGTAGAATGTTTGATAGTAGAAGAAGGTGATGATAAGATTGGTGTAGATGGAGGAGAGTATCTTGCTCCTTTCTTGCATGGAACAAATAAGGGAACAAAGGCTACAAATACCTTTGTATTCTCAAAAGATGAAAATCTGAGTAGTTTAACGAAGGGTGAAACAGCTATTAGTGATAGGCAAAGTGTTCAATATCCACGCCTTATGAAACTCTATGGTACTATCAATGATTTCAGTCCCAAAACAACCAAAGATTTGATTATTGATATGAGAAAGGCTGTGTTTGGCCTCCGTTTCAAAGTAACACCACCAGATGAAGGAAAGTTAGTCATTAGTTACTTTGGATGGCGTATTTCTTTAACGAATAATAACGATGCATACGATAATAGTGCAACATATTCTTTCTACGATATAGTAAATGCATGTCAAGAAGGTTATCAAACAACGGTTGATGTGAAGATTACATGGACAAAGGACGATGGAACTGTAGAGCAGGAAAGCAAGCAGTTATTGCTCAAGCGAAATGTTATGACAGTCGTTGATATTAGTGTAGCAGGGCAAAAGCCACAAGGTTTTACGTTTCATGAAGAAAAAGGTGACATGAAAACAGAGAATGTTAAATGGAATCTGGTATTGTAGTTTTTAGTTATACAAACAAGAAAGGGCATACATAGCGTACGCCCTTTTCTTTTTGATATATAATGCTTTACTAATGTCTCTTTAGATGTTAGCGATACTCATGAT
>CAMUQM010000090.1 GCA_947095945.1 uncultured Prevotella sp. | reverse complement strand
CATAACAGTATCAATGTAATCTGCAGTATCCTTTCCAGGTTTAACGCCAGGGATAAATCCGTTGTTACGCTTCATATCCTCAGCCATCTGAGTTGGATTAAGTGTAATCGCAGTATAAAAATAAGTAAACACTACGATAAGAAGCACATAAATACAGTTATACGCCAAACTCTTTGTGTTCATCAAAGACTGAAGTACTGAACTTGTACTATCAGATGAATACTGAACAATAGCCAATGGAATAAACATCAAAGCTTGCGCAAAAATGATAGGCATTACGTTAGCTGCGAACAGTTTCAATGGAATATACTGACGAGCTCCACCATATTGTTTATTACCAACAACACGTTTAGCATACTGTACAGGAATCTTACGAGTTCCCTGAGTGAGAAGTATAGCCGCACATACAACAGCATAAAGGATAATAATCTCAATGATAAGCATCACAATACCACCACCGATAGCCTCTGAAACTCGATTACCAAATTCCAAAATAACCGCCTGTGGCAGACGAGCAATGATACCAATCATAATGATTAAAGAGATACCGTTTCCGACACCTTTATCCGTGATACGCTCACCGAGCCAAAGAATGAACATTGAACCTGCTGCAAGAATAATTGTAGCAGGAATCATAAATGTAGTCCAATCAATACCTGATGCCAAAGCACCAGCGGCCTGCATTTTTAAGTTCATTAGGTAAGACGGTGCCTGAAACAGTAGGATTACTACTGTCAGGACACGCGTATACCAGTTTATCTTCTTATGGCCACTCTCCCCTTCACGCTGCATCTTTTGGAAATAAGGAACAGCGACAGCAAGGAGCTGCATAACAATAGATGCTGAGATGTATGGCATGATTCCTAATGCGAAGATTGACGCATGAGAAAATGCACCACCGGAGAACATGTCCAAAAGTGACATAAGACCGCCCTTGGTCTGTGCCTGCAATTTTTCCAACAGGGCAGGATTGATGCCAGGAAGCACCACAAACGACCCAAAACGGTAAATAGCTGTGAACAGAATAGTAATGAGAAGTCGCTGACGCAAATCCTCAATTTTCCAACAGTTCTTCAGTGTCTCAATAAACTTTTTCATTAACTTAGATTATAGTTGTGTTACCACCAACTGCCTTAATAGCTTCTTCAGCAGTCCTAGAGAAAGCATTAGCTGAAACCTCCAACTTTGCCTTCAACTCACCATTACCAAGAACCTTAACAAGTTCCTTACCATTGGTAAGACCAGCAGCCTTAAGCTCCTCAACACCAATCTTAGTAAGGTTATTCTTCTCAGCAAGTGCCTGAAGAGTAGAAAGATTTACAGCAAAATATTCCTTGTGGTTGATGTTCTTGAATCCAGCCTTCGGTACACGACGCTGGAGAGGCATCTGACCACCCTCAAAGCCAATTTTCTTTTTATAACCAGAACGTGACTTTGCACCCTTGTGACCACGAGTAGAGGTTCCACCGAGTCCAGAACCTGGACCACGACCAATACGACGACGTGAATGTGTAGAGCCAACAGCTGGTTTCAAATTATTTAATTTCATAATTACTGTTTTCTTTAAAAGATTAATTAATCAATTACTGATACCAGGTGATGCACCTTACGGATCATACCTCGGCAGCTTGGAGTATCCTCTACTTCAACAACCTGAGAAATCTTACGAAGTCCCAATGCATGCAAAGTATCTTTCTGGTCCTTAGGAGCACCAATACGGCTCTTAATCTGCTTAATCTTAATTGTTGCCATTATATAATACCTCCTAAAATTAACCGTTAAATACTTTATCCATACTGATACCACGCTCACCAGCTACTGTATATGCATCACGCATAACAGCAAGGGCAGCGATAGTAGCTTTCACAAGGTTATGAGGGTTAGAAGAGCCCTTTGACTTTGCAATCACGTCAGTAACACCTGCGCTCTCAAGAACAGCACGCATAGCACCACCGGCTTTCAAACCAGTACCAGCTGCAGCTGGCTTAAGGAGAACATGAGCACCGCTAAAGCGAGCCTCTGCCTCATGAGGAACAGTACCCTTCAAAACAGGAACCTTAACAAGGTTCTTCTTTGCTGAATCTGTACCCTTCTGGATAGCAGCAGTAACCTCACCAGCCTTACCAAGACCCCAGCCAATAACGCCCTTACCGTCACCTACAACGACGATAGCTGCGAATGTGAAAGTACGACCACCCTTTGTAACCTTAGTTACACGGTTGATAGCAACCAAGCGGTCTTTCAGTTCTACATCACTATTTACTTTTACTCTATTCATTGCCATAATCGTTTAGAATTTAAGTCCTCCCTCACGTGCAGCATCAGCCAAAGCCTGTACACGTCCGTGATAGAGATAACCGTTACGGTCAAAAACAACCTGCTCTACACCAGCTACCTTAGCATGCTCAGCAACGAGCGCACCTACCTTCTTAGCCTGATCTATCTTAGCCATTTTCTCAAGGCCAAGTGAAGAAGCTGAAGCGAGGGTTGTTCCGGTCAAATCGTTAATAACCTGTGCATAAATCTGCTTATTACTGCGGAAAACGCTCAAACGTGGGCGCTCAGCAGTACCATTCACACTCTTACGAATGCGGAACTTTATCTTAATTCTTCTTTGTTCTTTCTTTGTTGTCATAATCGTAATGATGTATTAAAGTTACTTAGCTGCAGCTGTCTTACCAGACTTTCTGCGAATAACCTCACCCTGGAACAGGACACCCTTACCCTTATAAGGCTCAGGCTTACGGAAAGAACGAATCTTTGCACAGATGAGACCAAGCAGCTGCTTGTCAGCTGATTCAATAGTGATGATTGGATTCTGGTTACGCTCACTCTTTGTCTCAACCTTAACTTCTGAAGGAAGCTGAATAAAGATTGGGTGAGTATAACCAAGAGAGAACTCTACCAAGTTACCCTGGTTAGAAACACGATAACCTACACCTACGAGCTCCAATGTTTTCTTATAACCTTCACTTACACCAACAACCATATTGTTAACGAGCGAACGATAAAGACCATGGAAAGCCTGCTTCTGCTTGTAGTTTACTGGGCTATTCTCATCAATTTCGAATGTTACCTGACCGTCCTCAATGATAGTCTTGATAGAAGAATCTACCTTCTGAGAGAGTTCACCTTTAGGACCTTTTACTGTAACAACACCATTGTTAAGAGCAACTGTAACGCCAGCTGGAACACTAATTGGCAATTTTCCTATTCTTGACATATTCAATCCTCCAATTAATAAACATAGCAAAGAACCTCACCACCAATTTTCTCGGCAGCAGCTTCCTTGTCTGTCATTACACCTTTAGACGTGGAAAGGATAGCAATTCCAAGTCCGTTAATTACTCTCGGCATGTCTTTGTAACCAGTATACTGGCGAAGACCTGGGGTAGAAACACGCTTCAATTTCTTGATAGCGCTCTGCTTTGTTACAGGATCGTACTTCAGTGCGACCTTGATTGAACCTTGGGGACCATCCTCGATGAACTTGTAGTTCAAGATGTAACCCTTCTCGAAGAGGATCTTAGTAATAGACTTCTTCAAGTTAGACGCAGGAACCTCAACAACACGGTGATGAGCCATGATTGCGTTTCTGAGTCTTGTCAGATAATCTGCTATTGGATCTGTCATAAAATATAAATGTTTAATTAATCGGGACTACCCCGACAATATTAAAAAATCGCTTGAAAGCGGATAATGAACTGCAAAGGTACAAATTAAATTTCACAATTCACCATCCGCATCGATATATTTGATTACCAGCTTGCTTTCTTCACACCTGGAATGAGTCCCTGAGATGCCATCTCACGGAACTGAATACGAGAGAGACCAAACTGACGAATGTAACCCTTTGGACGTCCTGTAATCTTGCAACGATTGTGCAAACGAATAGGATTAGCATTCTTTGGAATAGACTGCAACTTGCGAGCAGCCTCATAAGCCTCTTCAGGATCGTTTGAAGTAGCGATAATCTTTTTCAGAGCTGCGCGTTTCTCAGCATAGCGAGCAACAAGCTTCGCACGCTTTACTTCGCGAGCTTTCATTGATTCTTTTGCCATATCAATTAATCGTTTTTAGCATTCTTGAATGGAAGTCCGAAGCCCTTCAGCAAAGCATACCCCTCTTCATCAGTCTTAGCTGATGTAACGAAAGTGATGTTCATACCCTGGATGCGGTCAACCTGATCGATATTAATCTCTGGGAAGATGATCTGCTCGGTAATACCGAGAGTATAATTACCACGACCATCGAACTTGCTCTCAATACCCTTGAAGTCACGAATACGTGGCAAAGATACGCGAACGAGTTTCTCGAGGAACTCATACATACGCTCACGACGCAGAGTTACCATAACGCCGATAGGCATCTTCTTACGCAACTTGAAGTTTGCAATATCCTTCTTAGAATATGTTGCAACAGCCTTCTGACCTGTGATAGAAGAAATCTCGTTAACAGCAACCTCAATAAGTTTCTTATCCTGAGTTGCATCACCAAGACCCTGATTTATAACAATCTTCTTCAAAACAGGAACCTGCATAGCTGAAGAATAGTTAAACTGCTTCTGCAAAGCAGGAGCAATCTGCTCCTTATACTGTTTCTTTAACTGAGCTGTATTCATTACTTAATTTCCTCCCCTGACTTTTTAGCGATACGCTTAACAGTCTTGCCTTCACGCTCAATCTTGATACGTGTAGCCTTACCGCTCTTCGGATCGATGAGACTTAGATTTGAGATATGAATTGCAGCCTCCTGCTTAATGATACCACCCTGAGGGTTAGCAGCAGAAGGTTTTGTGCTCTTAGAGACCATATTCACACCCTCAACGATAGCACGCTCCTTATCTGCGATGACCTTAAGCACCTTTCCTGTCTTGCCCTTGTCTGCACCGGCAAGAACAATGACCTGATCGTCTTTCTTTATATGGAATTTTGCCATTTTATTATTCTATTTAATAATTAAAGAACCTCAGGTGCCAAAGAAACGACCTTCATGTTCACTGCACGCAACTCACGAGCTACTGGGCCGAAGATACGGCTACCACGAATCTCGCCAGCATTGTTCAGCAATACACATGCGTTATCATCGAAGCGGATGTACGAACCATCAGCACGACGAATTTCCTTCTTTGTGCGAACGATTAAAGCCTTTGATACTGCACCCTTTTTCAATTCACTTGATGGGATGACGTTCTGTACAGCAACTACGATAACGTCACCAACACTTGCATAACGACGGCGAGTACCACCGAGCACACGAATGCACTTCGCTTCACGAGCACCGCTGTTATCACATACTGTAAGTTTTGATTCTGTCTGTATCATAATTACTTAGCTTTTTCTACAATTTGAACTAATCTCCATCTCTTTGTCTTAGAAAGAGGACGAGTCTCCATAATGAGTACTGTATCACCTACATTAGCCTCATTCTTCTCGTCATGAGCATGGTACTTCTTTGTCTTTTGGACAAACTTACCATAAATAGGGTGCTTCTCCTTGAACTTAGCTGCAATAACGATGGTTTTATCCATTTTGTTGCTGATAACGACACCCTGTCTTACTTTTCTTAAATTTCTTGTTTCCATCTGGACCATTGTTATTTATTAAGTTCTCTCTGAGAAAGTTCTGTTTTCATACGTGCAATATCACGACGAGCGGCCTTAATCTGAGATGGATTCTCAAGCGGAGTAATCTGATGATTCAGCTTCATCTTTGCGAGAGCTGCCTCAGCGTTCTCAATTTTCTCAACCAAATCCTTGGTCTCGAGTTCTTTTACTTCTTTAATCTTCATCTTTCTTAAGCGTTTTTATCGAAATCACGTCTAACAATAAACTTTGTCTTAACAGGCAGCTTCTGTGCAGCGAGGCGAAGAGCCTCCTTTGCAATATCAAAGCTTACGCCCTCTACTTCAAAGAGAACACGACCTGGAGTAACTGGTGCAACCCATCCTGCTGGATCACCCTTACCCTTACCCATACGAACATCGGCAGGCTTGCGAGTGATTGGCTTATCAGGGAAGATGCGAATCCAGACCTGGCCCTGACGGTTCATATAGCGGTTTACTGCTATACGTGCGGCCTCAATCTGACGACTGTCGATCCACTTAGCCTCAAGTGTCTTGATGCCGAATGAGCCGAAAGCCAGCTGTGTACCTCTGTGGGCGTTGCCTTTATTGCCACGTCCGTCTTGAGGTCTTCTATATTTTACTCTTTTTGGCTGTAACATGATAGCTTCTTCTTTTAACGGTTATTGTTTCTTCTACGATTACCTCTTCCAGAACGGCCACCATTATTAGAACGGCCATTGCTCTTCTCCTGAGTAAAGTTAGGAGTAAGATCTACCTTGTTGTAAACTTCACCACGGCAAATCCACACCTTGATACCCAGCAGACCTACCTTTGTAAGGGCTTCTGTCTGACAATAATCGATGTCTGCACGGAATGTATGCAAAGGAGTACGACCCTCTTTGAACATTTCCTTACGAGCCATTTCGGCACCGTTCAGACGACCTGTAATTTGAACTTTGATACCCTCAGCGCCAGCACGCATAGTGTTAGCAACTGCCATCTTGATAGCACGACGGTAAGCAATTTTACCCTCTACTTGGCGAGCGATATTGTTACCAACGATGTTTGCATCAAGTTCAGGTTTCTTAACCTCGAAGATATTAATCTGAATTTCCTTCTTAAAAAGGTTCTTCAACTCTTCTTTAAGCTTATCAACATCCTGACCACCTTTACCGATAACGATACCCGGACGAGCGGTGCAAATAGTAATGGTGACGAGCTTCAATGTGCGCTCAATGACAATACGGGAAACGCTTGCTTTTTCCAAACGCTTGTTCAGGTAAGTACGAATCTTGCGATCCTCTACGAGATTATCCCCGAAATTCTTGCCACCGAACCAATTTGACTCCCAACCGCGGATGATACCAAGACGGTTGCTAATTGGATTAACTTTCTGTCCCATTCTACTATTTATTTATCATCATTATTAGCGTCAGCTTTCGAATTAACGAAGAGAGTGACGTGGTTAGAACGTTTGCGGATTCTGTAGCCACGGCCCTGAGGTGCAGGACGCATGCGCTTCATTGTAACGCCTTCATCAACGAAGATCTTAGAGATATAAAGTTCACCGTCTTCAGCCTTGCGGTCATTCTTTGTCTCCCAGTTGTTGATAGCTGAACGCAGAAGTTTCTCAACGTTCTGGGCAGCTGCCTTCTTGGAGAATCTCAGCACGCCAAGGGCACGATTAACCTCCATACCACGAACCATGTCTACTACATAGCGCATCTTACGTGGAGAAGAAGGACAGTCCTTGAGCTTTGCAAAATACTGGCTTTTCAAAGCTTCTTTACGAGCTTCAGCCTTTATATGTTTTCTTGCTCCCATTATATTATTCTATTTACTAAATGGATTATGACCTGCTTACCTCTTATTATTACCAGAGTGACCACCGAAACGGCGTGTAGGGCTGAACTCTCCGAGCTTGTGACCTACCATATTCTCAGTAATGTAAACAGGGATAA
>CAMUQM010000089.1 GCA_947095945.1 uncultured Prevotella sp. | reverse complement strand
CCTTATCCTTGAAGTTAATCTTCAGATAATTAGCAAAGCCTTGAGTTGCCATACCAACGGTATAGATATTCATACGGTTAGAGCCTGCGCCCATAATACCACGAAGTCCACCTGTACCGAACTCTAAATCCTTATAAAAAGACTCAATAAGGTCAGCCTTATCGGCATTGTTAATCATAGCCTCAACGGCAGAACGAGTTTCTTCATCAAAAGCAGGAGACAGCCACTGTCTTGCTTTCTCTTCGCATTGTGCGATGAGTGTTTGGTTATTGCTCATAATTTAAGTATTTTCTTATTTACAACTTGTATTTGCAAATGTAATCAATAATTCTGAGAAAGACACTTGCAAATAGATTTTTTTTTTGTATTTTTGCAGCTATATAAACCGAGGTTTTGCTAAGAATAATATGTTCGATAGCATATTTCTCAATGTAAGAATTATATTTAATATTGAAACTTTACATAAATGGATTTAAATTTTGAAGGTATACTCCTTGCTGTATGTACGTTTTTAATCATTGGACTTTGTCATCCACTCGTTATAAAAACAGAGTATTATTTTGGTATAAAACCTTGGTGGCTATGGCTCATCGTGGGTATTGCTTGCTGTGTAGCAGCCTTGTTTGTACAAAGTATCTTTTGGTCTGCTCTACTCGGTGTCCTTGGAGCTTCATTCCTTTGGGGAATTGGTGAGCTCATCTCGCAGGAGAAGCGTGTCTTAAAAGGATGGTTCCCTATGAATCCTAAACGTAAGGAACACTACGAAAAACTTAGCAAAGACGAGTCTATATGCCCTTGTAAGCATAAAAACTAAAGACTATCAACTCTTCTTTTATCATCGTGCTAACGCCCCGCACATGTGGTGCGAAGGCTTAACACCAATGGTGCTAACGGCTTATTACTTTACAATAGCTTGTCAAGATGATAGCATCTTATGACTCAAATATTGTTTAAGCATTATAAATCTGTCTCAAAAAAACAATCCCGTGATTTCCAAAAGAGAAATCACGGGATTGTTATAATATATCATTTGAATAAGGAAGTATGCTTCCTCAGATTACAATATCAGTTAAACAAACCTACACTAAAACCAATGTTATACAGGTTTGGATGTCCAGCAGTATTGGCAGAAGTAAAGTCTCCAAAGGCTTTCACAAACCACATAGCACGCGATTTCTTTATAGTCAGTGGAAACTGATACATCACCTGTAAACTTCCATGAAGGAGATTGGCATCGTAATAAGGCAGGTCTTTCAATAAAACACGCTCTGCAAGAATGGATGTATTATCTGCCAGCTGAAGGTCAGCACGTGTTGAAAGACTATATCCAAGCGTTACATCAGCCGTCAAACGTTGCTTGAACAACGAGATACCATTCTCTAACTGAAGGTTCACACGGCTGTAATCTGATGAAGATGATGGCAGAAGATGGCGGTTGCTTGCCTTATGTGTATCAACTGAAAAGCCCATATAGCCTCTGGTAGAAGATGTTAAGTATCGACTACCTGCTATTAAAGACGTATTAATGAAGTTAGCACGGTAACGGAAGGAGAAATCAAAGGTGCGAACTTGATAACGTTTGCGGAACTCTAACTGCTTCTCATAGGTGTAAGAAGTCGTTCCTATCTGTGGATCATTCTTGATTATCAACTGCTGACGATACTCATCTGCATAGCTTTGCTGCCAATCCAGACGGAAATCGGCTTGATGTAAGATTGTACCCGTGTACAAACGATTTTGTGATTGAGCGTTGTATCGATAAGTAAAGTATCTGCCCGGCTCATATTTATAAGTACCATAAGCATACTCTTCACCACGACTTATACCAAAACTATTCAACGTCTGGAAACGTGCAGAACGATATCCATAATCAACTTCTGCCCCCAATTGGTGGTTCACCCATTCACGATTAAAACTTGAATATCCACCGATTGTACCAGTTGCATTCTCCATACCAGAGAGAAGGTAATAGGTCAACGTAGCATCACTCTGCACTGTTACCAACGGTCCCATCTTCTCCTTGCGACGATCATAGTAACCCGACAAGCCGAGTGTATGGTTTCCCATCGTGTAAGAGACAGCTGGTGTCAGTCGATAATCAAGCAGTTGCGAACGAGAACGAGGGTCACGAAGACGAGAAAAGTCACCTAACTGATAGTTTAGTTGTAGACCAAAACGCCAACCAGAGAAGTCTGTCGTACCCACTGCAGCCATCATATCGAAGTTCTGATGATCATAACTTCCGGAGATAGCACTACCTGATTGATAGGGATTAGCATTGTAAGGGCGATACTGGTCAGCAAAAGCACGATCCTTTGTACGACCAAGATTAAAATCTACCTTACCATAACTGTACAGGTATTTACCTATTTTCTGATAACGTTCCGTAAAGAACTGAAGATTATTCATTGCTCCCCCTTCCTGCACACGATGATAGTCACCACCTCGATGACTAAATCCTACGGATGCAAAACCTCTGTTTGAGGAATCATCAAGAGATAGTCCTGAAGCGTTGTTCGTGTTATGCCAGAGTTGCGTAAGACTTGCAAAGCGGTATTCAGCCTCATCCATAAGAGAGTCAGAAGGCGTCTGTGCCATTGTAGGGAGCGTGAATAGCAATAAGAAAAGCCTCCCCCAGCCTCTTCGCAGTGAGGATTGTGTAAGCTTGGATAAGCCTAAAACTATATGTGAAGTATTCATAAACTGATCGTTAATATAAGTAATGATTGACGATGACATACGGAATTAATATTATGGAGTAACCGATGTTGACACCTCAAAATCATTAGTACTATTGTTTGTATCCATGAGAATGTTATGTCCACCTGCTGCTGTAGAAGCAGTCTTACGATAAATAACCTCACCAGAAAGACCTGCTGTGGCATTAATACTTATATAACCAGCGTCAATGTCATTGTAAAGTCGCTTCTCACCAACGTCCGTTCCTGTTGCCTTATGACGAAGGAAATCAACGCCATCAATGATATAACGCTTTGGTAGAAGTCCATACTGTGTACCGCTTGTCTTGCCAAACTTATAAGTAAGTTTCAGTTGACTGATGTCTGCAGAAGAACGGAATATCACCACACCTTGCCCTGTTGTGAGGATATTCATGTATGAAATGCCCGAATAGATATTAAAGACATTCTGCAAAGCAGGTACCTCTGGATTGTTTAACATCTTACCTTTCACATCCTTTGCTTCAAAGTTTGCGTTCAAAAGACTATGCTCTAACGGACTATTAAGACTATGATCAATAGCACTATTCACCAAGAGAACTGTTCCACCTGGAGCTACCTTATAACTCTTATCAGTTGGTATACGGAACACTTGCTTAACCAATACGACTGAATCAGCATAGTTTGTCTTTAGGTTTTCGAGGGTATAAGCCTGTGGGACATCCGTCTCAAGCAAACCAATATAAAGTCCAGCAACATCTACAGAATCGTTAGATTGATTGTAAAGTTCAATATACTGACCTGCTACATAGCGCTTATTATTATTGTCTTTAGAGCCAGCAGCATATATCTTACTGATGACTATATCTCGTTTTACAGAGAGAGTGGTCGTGAGGAGCAAAGGTTCTGAACCATTGATAAGTTGTGAATTCAAACTACCTGATACTGTTGCACCATTAATTACCTGACTACTTCCTGTAATCCTATTATACTCTGACGACGTTATATCCCATGAAGCAGAGATATTATAGACATCAGGAACAATATTAGAGAAGGTTGCTACGCCCGCAGCATCAGTCTGTGCAGAATAGGTAACACCATTCAATTGGAGGGAAACGGTATGCCCTTCTAATGTCATATGACCATTCAACTCATCGGGAAGTTGGAGGTGTACCTTAGCTGTTACAGCTTCTGAGGCATCTGAATAATCTACACAAGAACTAAAAACAAGCGCTACTGTGAAGATCGAAAATAAATACTTTATTGCTTTCATATCGTTACAAATTAACATAAAGCTCTACACCAAAACTAAACTTACCCGTGTTGCGCTGGCTTAACGTTAGTGAGTTGTTGCCTGTTAGGTATGGCTCATAATAAATCATATTGTTCACATAAAGGGAAAGACCACCAAAGTTACTAAGCTGTTTAGTAAGTCTTCCTTGCAAATTCCATTCTATTGGCGACTTTGAAGGCTTATTATCGCTAACACGAAGAGTAAGGTCATTAATAGCAACAACATCAACTCCTGTTGGACGTGACGCATAATATTGGCCATCCATACCCAAGAAACCTGACATCATGTCCGCTGTTATAGGATGCTCAACGAGGTCAGCACCAAAGTAACCTATTGGATTCTTATTTGCTTTAAAGGATGTATGCCAGTCATACCAAATTGCCTGAACTGTGAACGAAGCCACCATCTTGAGTGCTGGAATATTCGTTACGACACGCAATGTATTGAGGAAACGACGATACTTTTCGTAATCTTGTCCTGAAGGATAGACTACTCTAAATGGTGTAACACTATAACTTGAATAAGACGTTGGCAATAATGCTGCCTTTACTGCTTCTGTATTGCGACCTGTTGAATAGGTCTTTGTCTCAGAATAAGCACCACTAAAGAAGAAAGATGTGTGCAAAGGACGAATCTCGCCAAGCTCAAAGTCGAACTCTAAACCTTTATTAATAGAGGTGTTTGTATTACCAACTGCACCCGTTGTCATATAGCCATTAAAGGTACGATAAGGGTTTGTATAATCAATTGTTGTAGCCTGTCCCGGTGTTATATTCAGTCCTTGCGCCTGCGTAAAAATACTATAAGGATAGACAAAGAACTCACCTAAGGATTCAAAACCATTCGGTGTACGGTCATGATAGGCAAGAATACTCAGACGACGACCACCTTTCAGTTTAAAGTCTACGCCCAACTCAACCTTAGTAGTTGTTACATTCTTCAAGTTCTTAGAGTAATCTACCTTGTAAGCCTGCGTATGATAGACAAGCAACTGTGCTGATGGGTCAGACTGTGGGAAATAGTTAGCAGCCACACGGTCATCATACTTCGTATCAGGATAGAGGTATGCTAAACCTGGAGTCTTAGAATTCATACCAATTCCACCACGAATATCAAGCCAAGGGGTAACGCTTAATGAAAGATTAAGACGTGGAGAAAGCGATGTTGTTGCAACATCACTGAAAGGCTGCATGGCAGTGAACCGAAGACCAAAGTTCGCTCTGAGCCTATTAACCTTATTGATACTCCACAAGAAGTTATCCTCTGCATAGGCAGCTATCTGATGTAAGCCGGGCACATCATTGAAGGCACGAGGACGACCATTGCTGTTTGGTTGTAGTGGTAACAAATCATTATCGTTATAATAACCCTTTCCACTATTCCAATCATAACGGTATTCCGCACCAACCTTAAAACTCTGGCGGGTCTTACCAGCCTTAAAATAGAAGCTGTCATTAATCTTTGCAAACAGATTACCGGGTCTGCTCTCTGTTCTACCAGTAGCCTTATAAGACTGTGTCTTCCAAGGTACGTTAAAATAACCTGTCTCTTTAGATGTCAAGATAGGAAGTAGACCTGTGCTAACAGGTACAAATGCTGTTTGTACATTGTCTGTCTCTCCATAGCTAAGACCTAATGTATAATTGAGCGAACGCATAAAAAGCTTATCAACAGAGATACGACCATTATGCGTCAAACCAACCGTTACAGTCTTATTCTTGGTTTCCGTACCATCTTGAATAGCATCAGGGTCCTTGCCCGACCAGTCTTGTGAAGACAACAAACGGAGTTTTGTCTCAGTGTGCCAACGCTTACTAAGATCATAACTATACCCCAAATTGAAAGTATAACGGTCATAACTGCGTGTCTTTTGACGTGGGTCGCCCCAAGCCTTAGCATAGTCTAAGTTTACATTCATTATACCAGCTTTGTTCAAAGAGAATCCCTTTGTCAATGAAGCATTTGTCATAGCTGGATTCACCTTTGCCTTTATCTGCCATGGAGTTACACCCACCTTGGAATGAACAACCACAAGACCACTTGTCAAATCGCCATACTCAGCAGAAGGAATACCACGTATTACTTCAACGTTATCAATGTTATCGGCAGCCAACTGGCGAAGATCTGTTCCCGTAAAAGCCGTAGATGAGAATTGTCCTTGTGTCAACAATCCATTATTAGAGATAGGAACACCATCCACAACAATGCTCGAACCAAAGGCACTTGTATTATTATTACGTAGCGTACGGAGCTGTAGATTAGACTTCTGAGTCATATCTACATTACCCATCTCTTTACCGGGAATGAGCTGCATGATATCCGCCAACGATGATGCCTGCAAGTGATCAATTGCCTGACGACCGATAATAGAAGACGTGGAAGCCCCTGATGCATTCTGCTTTGCCGTCACAACAACCTCCTTTAATGCCAAAGAGGTAGGAACAAGCTGCACATTAACTGTTAAATCTTTCTCTACTTTGAACGTTGTTGTATAGGTTTCATAACCCACATAACTAACTTTCAGCGTAAACGTACCTGCTGGAACCTTTTGAAATACCGCTTTCCCGTCGATATCTGTTACATTAAAAGAACCTAATGGATCAAGCGAACAGTTAGCCATAATCACACTTTCTTTCGTATTCTTATCGGTAACAACAATGTTAACAATATGACTTTCTGTTGCTTTTGATGTTCCTTGAGCTCTTAAAATTTGCCCTATCGACAACAATAACAATAGAGCTATGAGCTTTATTACTTTCATTTAAAAATCCTGAAATTAATACCTTTAATTGTAAAATACATTGCAAAGATATAAAAAATACGAGTATTAAGCAATACTCTAAATTAGGTATTCTTTACCTAAATAAGTATGAATAATCATGTAATTTAGCCCTACGAAATGCGCATCTGTGTCTTTTTATATCTTATTTCATGATTAATAGCATCCAAAACTTTCATTATTTACATTGGTGCTAACGCTCCGCACATATGGTGCGGAGGCTTAACACCATTCGTGTTGACTGCTAACTGCATCTCAAAATATCGTGATGACTGGTCCAAGACTACAATTAAAGAAAACGTCCATAGTAGAGTTTCAAATTCTACTATGGACGAATATTATAACCATAAAACATGAATAGTCTTCTTGTCTATGGTGAGAAGTTTACCTAAACAATTACTTTACTGTCACACGACGCTCACGAATCAACTTAACCTGACGTAAGAGATCGTTGTAATGAAGGAGGTTAATACCTTCACTCTGTGCTGCCTGTGCCTTACAGAACTGCTCAACAGTATCCAAATGCTGCATCAGATAAAGCATAATATCAGAATTATTTGCACGATCAGCAGCAGTTGGTTTATCTTTCTGAACAGGATTCAAAAGAGTGTTCATCTGGTCTACATAGTTACGCGCAAGCAAACGACGTGTACGAACTTGCATATCGTTAAGACCTGCAAGTGGCTTCCAAACACTATGGAATAAATCATTCAGATAATCATTGAACTGATAAGCACCTGCTTCACGCTGATCCTTATAAATCTTATCCATAATGGTTCCGTTCATCATCACCTTCAAAA
>CAMUQM010000088.1 GCA_947095945.1 uncultured Prevotella sp. | reverse complement strand
ACCAAGCCAAATGTGAAGAAGATGTTCTGAAACTTTTTGTTCATAAGTCTTCTTAATCAATATCAATCATAAGGAATGAAAGAAAACACAATTAGTGTGTCTCCTTCGCATTACGATTTTCACCATTGTTTGGTGTGCGATCCTCACGCTTACGTGGAATAGCAAAGCGCACCTTATCACTCTCATCTCTTCTTTCCTTGTAAAGCTTTGGAAGAGGGTTACCCATAGGAGCATCATATTCGGCACGATTGCGGAAGATGTCTATCGCAAGGTAGATAGCATGACGGAAAGGAAGTTCGTCAGCAACGCCCTTACCTGCTAATGACAAGCTATCTGGTATCTCTGCAGAAGTACGAACGAGTGGCAAGCCTGCTGTATAAGTGATACCATGACATGAAGAAAGTGTGCGGAAAGGAGCAAGTCCTTGTTCGTAATACATTGCCAAAACACCATCAAACTGCTCTGTATTGTTACAACCAAAGAAGGTGTCAGCAGGGTAAGGACCAAAAGCTTGTACGCCATTGTCGACAAGTTCGTCGATAGCTGGGAGGATAATCTCCTGTTCCTCAGACCCTAACAAACCATTGTCGCCTGCTTTAGGATTCAAACCAAGAACAGCAATGCGTGGACAAGAAAGGCGGAAGTCACGGCGAAGACTCTTAAAGAGTGCACTCGCATTATTGACAATGATTGCTTTTGAGATTGATTCTGCTACTTGGCGCAGTGGGAGATTACGAGTAGCAAGGGCAACACGTAGTCCGTCATTAATCAAAATAGATAATCCCTGCTCTTCTGATTCCATATGATCCTCGATATATCGACTCTGACCACTAAAGTGGAAGTGCTCGTTGTTATCAATAGGAGCAGTAACGAGAACATCAAATAGACCCTGACGGTAGTCCTCTAAAGCTCTGTCTACAGCACGTAAGCCCGCTACACCTGACTCCTCAGAAGCAACGCCTAATTCAACTTTAATCTCATCATCAAACACAGGCAATAGGTTGAGTCGGCCGTCCTGTGCCTCTGATGCATCTTTGATGATGGTGAAGTTAGCTTCAATATTGAGTGCATTACGATGATAGGTAGCTACTTTAGGTGAACCATAGATGATAGGAGTACAAAGCTCCAGCATCTCTGGCTCAGCAAAAGTCTTAAAGATAAGCTCATATCCTATGCCGTTAGTATCTCCGTGTGTAATCGCTACGCGGATTCTTTTATTATCGTTCATATAATTATATCTTGTATTATTTTGTAATATTTCGTTTCCTTTTGGTTCTCAAGTGTAGCCTCTTAGTCTTTTTACTTTTTTCCTATCTTATCCTTTTACTTTTTCCCTCTTCCTCTTTCTTCTTCAATCTTTTTTGCTGTTGAGAGCAGACCACAGGCTGCAAAGATATCCTGTCCACGACTGGCACGGATAGTTGTGAAGACTCCATGTTGTGTCAGATAGTTTCTGAATTTCTCCATTTTGTGGTCATCAACACCCTGCAATGGGATGTTCGGAATAGGATGGAAGCGGATAAGATTCATTCGACAGTTCAACCCTTTGAGTAGTTCTACGATGGCTTTCGCATGCTCCTCGCTATCATTAAAGTCCTTGAAGACAATATATTCGAATGATAGACGGCGCTGATGAGAGAAGTCGTAATTGCGGAGTAACTCGATAATACTATCAATAGACATTCCTCTTTCTGCTGGCATCAACTCCGAACGCTGGTCGTGTAAAGGGGTGTGCATACTGATAGCAACGTGGCAGTCACTCTCATCGAGGAATCGTTTTAGCTTCCCTTTGACACCTACACTGCTCACAGTGATGCGTTTTGGTGACCATCCGTAACCGAAGTCGGCTGTCATCACCTCCGTTGTACGCAATACATTGTCAAGGTTATCCATTGGTTCGCCCTGACCCATGAAGACGATATTCGTCAGTTTGTCACGCTCAGGGAGGGAGTAAATCTGATTGAGAATGTCTGTAGCAGAAAGGCTGCCTTCAAAGCCCTGTTTTCCTGTCTGGCAGAAAAGGCAGTTCATCTTGCATCCTACCTGTGAAGAAACGCAGAGTGTGGCACGGTCTTCGTCTGGTATGTACACTGTTTCGACAAACTTACCACTATCGGTAGGGAAGAGGTATTTAATGGTTCCATCCTTAGAATGCTGTGCATCAATAGGCTCTTTGCAGCCAACGGCATATTCAGCAGCGAGTTTCTCTCTGTTCGCTTTCGAGATATTCGTCATCTCATCAATACTTTTCACATGCTGTGTATAGAGCCATTTAGCTATCTGTCCACCTGTAAAAGCTGGCATTCCGAGCGACTTCGCAACCTCTTTCAGCTCGCCAAGTGTCATTCCCAACAAATACTTCTTTGCACTTTCCATTCTCGTTCTCAATGTTTTGTTGCTGCAAAGATAACGAAAAAATAGCTAATATTCGTGTTTTTCTTTCTTTTTTGAGTGTCGGGGGCATTAAAGGAAAAAGAGGGTGTGTCAAAACTTTAATGAACATGCTTTCTTTCAAATCTAAGTTCTGACGTACCCTCTTCCCTGTTGTGCTGCATTATGGTTTGTCAAAACGAGACTTCATGGCAGCAAAACGTTCGTGAACATCGAAATTGAAATAATCAAAATGGGAACTATGGATGTTTTGGGAGATTTCTTTCTCAACAGTATCAATGCTACCACAGTATGTTTGGTCTATACACCCTGTATCATACATAGCTTTTATTTTCGGTAGAAGTTCTGAAGCACGTAAGTCAATTAAGTTAGAGGTTAAAAGTGCAGCGAGCACACCATCAATATATTGTACTTCTGGCAGTTTCTCTATAGCAAAGGAGATGAGGTCGTCGAACCATTCTATACATGCCAGCTTCAGTTCTGGTTGCCTGAATGCTATTTGTGACATAGTTTCAGGCACATGAGCTTTACCGAACGAATACAGCCCAGGCTCTTTCATGAAACTGAGTAACTTGTTAAAACAGTCAGCTGTTGTTAATTTATATAAGGTTGGAACAAAAACAGCATCAGCACTGTCGCTAAAATGATAGTCGAGGAAGTCTTGGGATTGTCTGAGACATTCCAATACCAAGTCAAGACTGCTTTCGTTGTTCCCGACTTCTCCTAACAGCATGATGGAAGAAGCAAGTATTCCGTTATAGTTTCCGTCATCAAAATCGGCAGGAATGTTACCATTACTTGTTATCGTCATGACATAGCGGATAATCTCTTCTAAGTCCGAACGCAGTTCTTCCTTTGGCAGAGCAAGGATTCGGTTAATTAATGAATCTTCTAACCACAAGGAATTTTCCGGCTTGTTCAGTTCCTCTACAAGCCATTCGTTATGTACGTTCAAGGTTTCGGAATACCGTTGGGGCTTATAGGTGTACTTTGTATCCATACCGTAGGTAGGATGTTTCATATATTTACTATCATCGCCTATCCAACTATTTTCAGGAACAATGTATTTGAAGTCATTACCATAAGCCTGTTTCAGTTTGGGAAGATACTTACTGGCATTGTACTGGTCGGTTGCCACAAGAAAGTGCTTGCCATCTTTACCAAATTCGTACTCAATGAGTGGTACATCTTCAGTGTCTTCTTCCAGCATATACTTTGTGAGTTTGAAACTATCATCTGGGGCTATGTCAATCTCTTCTGCAAAGTCTACGGCACCATAAACAATATTATGTGCTTCCTCGTAACTGCATTCTTCTAATTCACTAGTCTTGCTGAGACTTTCCAGCATATAGTCGAATTCTTCTTTTTCCGTTCTTAGCTTATACATAGAATCTTTTACCCCTATGCAATAGGTGTCTACGAGATAGCATGCAAAGCTGATTTTATCGCCAGTATGTAATCTGGAAACTACGACATAACCTTCTCCGATGTCAAATAAATGAGAATCTCGATAGCATTTCCCAATTTGCAAAGTCCTGGCTCTTGTCTGCATGAACTTTTCTGGTGAAAGAAACTGTTGTCCACCTTTGTTTGTTTTCTTCTTCTTAGGCATATATTTTGCTTTTTATTTGTAGTTCATTTATAGTACTTTAAGCTGTTTCCATACCATTCCCTCGTTGTTTCCTAAATGTTTTCAGCCATAAATGACTGCTGATTCGGGGGTAGGATGTTCATATTTATAAGTCAAAGATAAGAAAAAAGATATAATTCCAAGGCTAACTGCTAAAAAAATATCCGATAGCAATATATTTTTATGTATCTTTCTTCAGTTATATAGCACAACAGTTTGGCTTGAGAAGAGTGTCTACAGAATATTGCAAAGGCTTTGTAATCTCTCTACAAGTAGCTTGTAATCTCTCTACAAAGCCTTTGTAATGTTCTGTAATGCCAGCTTTACCATTCCCGTTCGTCCTTGTAATTATCAAAACTGGCTCCTTCTGCGTATCCGTAAGCTATGAAGATGCTGTTAATATATTCCTGTTCAGCTGGTGTTATGCCTTTTTTGCCATTGCGGCGAACATAGTAAGATCCGTTCCCGAAGTGCCTGACGAGCGTACCTCGAATCCCTACAATATCGGCTGCCAATACTTTGTCGAACGTATGTTCCATGCCATAAGCTATGCGTACAATACAGTCTGCCTTGTAGTAGTCACAGTTTTCTCCACTGTTAACAGACGGATTTACGCATTGTACGATTTTCTCTTTATTGACGTTTTCACATGCAACTATCTGGTGCAGGCATGTCTTTGCCTTTTTGCATGTAGTGTTATAGCATAGAAGATAGTGTTTCGGTGCATCTTGGTATTTGTTTTTGCTTTCCATTTCGTTTGTAGTTTTGTGAAATCTTATATTATTCTCGGTTTTATCTTTTCATGTATGGGAGTTCCAGAGTACAAAAGTAATAAATTCATCTTGTATTTGGACGGATATATAGCAATAATCTTTCAGAATGCCGGAGTATTTGTTAAGATGGCTTAATAGTAGCAGGCAGGCATACTGAAGCTGTAAAATGATGTTAAAACAATTCGTAATCGCTTGCGATATAAATTTCTTTTTATATCTTTGCAATAGAATATAAAGGTTTAGTTAAACACGAATAAGAAAAGATTGTAAAGACGATTAATTAGTAAAAGTATTGTAGGGGGCGTACACAGACATCAGTTAACGCTGGAGAAAGTGATGCGCCCACATTTATAAAGAAACAGGATGAACAAAGTAAAGACGATTTTCCTCCTCTTTTTAGGGGCATTTATGACCTATGCCGGTGTGTCACATCTGACGTTCAACCGCTTGGAATTTGTGGCGCAAGTGCCGATGTGGCTTCGTTTTTCAGAGGGATTTACCGACTTTGTGGTGCTGTCTTCGGGCGTAGTAGAGATTGCATTGGGGCTGAGTTTGCTTTTACTCTACAAGCATAAGGCTGTAGTGGGAGCGCTGCTTGCTCTCTTCTTTGTACTTATCTTCCCCGGAAACCTGAATCAGTATTTCTATCATATTGATTCGTTCGGGCTGAATACTGACAGTGCACGCCTTATCCGACTCTTCTTCCAGCCTGTACTGATTGCGTGGGCGTTATGGTCTACTGGTGGATGGAAAGTTTGTAAGGAGTTGATTTCAAAGATAAGAAAGTAAATCATTGGGATTCGGAATAGACCTTGGAAGGACAGAAATGTTTCCGATTAATGCTTTCCAACCTTATGAAAGATGAGGTTTAAAAATTTGATATATAGCCTTTATGGCCTATAAAATAATTATTGTAGAATTTAATAAAGAGTAAAAATTATGGCAACAGTTTATGATTTCAATTTGAAAGACAAGAAAGGTAATGAGGTAAGCCTCGAGACATATAAGGGTAAGGTGCTCCTTATCGTAAACACAGCAACAGGTTGTGGCTTCACTCCACAGTATGAGGAGTTGGAGGCAATGTACCGCAGTCTGAAGGAGAAGGGTCTTGAGATTCTTGATATTCCATGTGATCAGTTCGGTCATCAGGCACCGGGTACAGACGAGGAGATTCACGAGTTCTGTACAGCAAAGTTTGGTACTGACTTCCCACAGTTCAAGAAGAGCGAGGTGAACGGTGCTAACGAACTTCCTCTCTACACATGGTTGAAGAGCGAGAAGGGCTATGCAGGCGGTGCTTATGAGGAGAAGTTGGCTGCTATTATGGAGGATCTTTACAACAAGGCAAACACAGAGCCACGCAAGCAGAACGACATCCAGTGGAACTTCACTAAGTTCCTCGTTAACCGTAATGGTGAGGTTGTTGCACGCTTCGAGCCAACAGTAGACCTCAAGGAGGTTCAGAAGGCTGTTGAGGCTGCACTCTAATTAAAAGCTGATAGGTAAGTTTTAATAATCCCTTGTGGGATAATCGTTTAGGAGTTGAGGGGTTTAGTGGGGGTTAAGCCATTACTGTTTCTTTCCAAAGAGCAGGTAATGCAGAGATATGAAAGGTATCGGCTTAATTCTTTCTAAATCTTTCTACTCCTTTTTCTTTAAGGTCAATAGATATAAGGATGTCTGTAGATATTGAGGGGTTTCGCAAAGAAGTGTATGAGGTTGTGGCATCTA
The DNA here is from genome assembly GCA_947095945.1 of uncultured Prevotella sp. Lineage (GTDB taxonomy): Bacteria > Bacteroidota > Bacteroidia > Bacteroidales > Bacteroidaceae > Prevotella. Next base: position 1,410 of record CAMUQM010000088.1, on the reverse strand, counting down.
TTCCGAGCGGTCGTGTGCTGAGTTATGGGCAGATAGCATGGCTTATTGGCTGTCCTCGGCATGCTCGTTTGGTAGGAAGAATACTTCGTGAAGCATCAGAAGAATGCCACTTGCCCTTCCATAGAGTAGTAAATAGTAGTGGACGTACCGCTCCCTGCTGGGGAGAGCAGCGCAGTTTGCTGGAAGCAGAAGGGGTATCTTTCCGTACGAACGGCTGTGTAGATATGAGAAAATGGCAATGGAAACTGGAGGAATAAGGAAAAAGACGTCCAATTGGCTTCCAACAGATGCCCTTTTGGAGTGCTACTAACGCCCTTTTAAATCTAATTAAAATCTTCTTGCTCAATATGACAAGCATTCACACATTATAACGGAGGAACCAAAATAGGCTGTCCACTAAAATAGCAGACAGCCCTTATTATTCTTCTAAATATAACTTCTTTATCCTTTTTGTACGGTAGATATTTTTGAAAAGTATCAAAGAAGATGTGGAAGATTATCCTTTACAAATCTTTCACCTAACCGAAAGCCTTCTTCATAAAGATTCTCAAGTTTCTCTACATCTTTCTCCATTCGTCCAACAACCACAGGCTCTTCTGGACGGATAACAAGAATCTTACCTTGTTCTTCCAATTCATCTACCAAATCAAGCTGACGGTTATAAGCCTCTATTCTACGGCTCAGAGCTACACGCAAACGAGGATAATTACGATAGACAAACTTAGGTTGTTTATGATCGCGCCCTTTCTCTCTCCAACCTTTATTACGCGTACTGATAACCACATTTGTTTCATGCCCAGTCTCTATAGAACGCAAAACAGGGATAGAGTCTACAATACCACCATCCAATAGTTCCTTATTATCTATTGTCACAATCTTACTAACGTATGGAAGACTTGAAGAAGCACGTGCTAATTCATTAAGACGATGCGTATTACCTGATGACTCTGTAAGATATTCTGCAAAACCAGTCTGGCAGTTTGTTACTACCATCTCGAAGACATCACCATTCTGACAATTACGAAAATACTCATTATAATCAAATGGAACAAGCTCGTAAGGGAAACGATGGTAAAGCAATTCTGGATCAAAGATACAACCTTGTGTAACAAGATGGCGCAAGCCAATATAATCATATTTTGCAAGCATATCAATATTGGAAATACGAGCACGACGTGGTTGACGACTGGCATATGACAAGCCGTTGCATGCTCCTGCAGACACTGCTACGGTGTAATGAAAATAAAGCTTATATTTCATAAAAGCATCCAACACACCAGAGGTAAAAACTCCACGCATTCCTCCTCCTTCTAACACTAAGCCTGTATTCCTATCTATTTGCATAAATTCTCATTAAAAAAACAACTGCAAAGTTAATAACTTTCAAACAAAAATAACTATCTTTGCAAT
>CAMUQM010000087.1 GCA_947095945.1 uncultured Prevotella sp. | reverse complement strand
AGTAGATAAGTTTACAAGTAGACAAGTTATTCAGGTTTACGAGTTAATAAGTTTATGAGTTAACAAGTTATTGATAGCGTTGTGGAGTAGGGGTGTTACCTGAACTCCTCTAACTTCCCAACTCCTTAACTCCTTAAAAAGAAATGCTTCAGATAGAGATAGATAACGGTAGTGGTTTTTGCTTCGGTGTGACCACTGCTATTAAGAAAGCCGAAGAAGAATTGGCAAAGGGTACCAAGCTCTATTGCTTAGGCGATATTGTACATAATAGTATGGAGGTGGAACGCCTTACAAAGAAAGGACTCATCACGATTAATCATGAGCAGATGCGCGAACTTCATAACGTGAAGGTTTTGCTGCGTGCACATGGTGAACCTCCTGAGACATATGAACTTGCAAGACGTAATAACATTGAGATTATTGATGCTACTTGCCCTGTAGTTCTTGCGCTCCAACGTCGTATCAAGACACAGTATGAGAAAGGTCGTCAACCTTCATATATGATATCGTCAAAGGGTGGGGCTACTGTTGATGAAGCTTCAAATCTCAAACCAGTAACGAATGAAGTGGCAGAAACCTCTACTTCCTCTGTTTCTCTTCCTCCTGCAATGGACGAGGGACAGGAACCGAGTGCAACATCTTCCATTGTCATTTTTGGAAAGAATGGTCACGCCGAGGTACTAGGGCTTGTTGGTCAGACCCACAGTCATGCGATTGTGATAGAAAAGTTTGAAGATGTGAAAGCATTGGACTTCAATAATGATATCTACCTCTATTCTCAGACGACAAAGAGTTTGGACGAGTTTCATAAGATTATAGAATATATCCAAAGTCATATATCACCTAAAGCTAAGTTCCAAAGCTTTGATACTATCTGCCGACAAGTAGCTAACCGAATGCCGAACATCTCTACTTTTGCGGCTCGTCATGACTTGATACTCTTTGTGGCTGGTCGTAAGAGCTCGAATGGTAAGGTTCTCTTCCACGAGTGTCTGAGTGTGAATCCAAACTCACATCAGGTGGAGAGTGCAGATGAAATCGATATGAGTTGGTTTGATGGTGTTGAGACTGTCGGAATCTGTGGCGCTACGAGTACTCCGAAGTGGTTGATGGAGGAGTGTCGTGATGAGATTCTTCGTCGTAGGAAATAGTGTCTTGTCTCTTTTTTGTATGAAGATATAAGATATAATAATTTTATATAGCGGGGTTACCTTTACGAAGGTAGTCCCGCTTTTTCTATACTATCTTTTTAAACTTATCGTATTATATGTGATTATATGGTATTCGTAAAAGGTAATTTAGCACTTGATACTTGATTTTTTTACCCCTCTTACCGCTGCGAAATATCTTTACATAATTTCGGATTGATTCTGCATTTCAAGGGAATAAAATAGGAGTTTTTGAGACGTTTGTAACTATCAGATAAACAATGTGTTATAAGATTGTACAAGAAAAGGTGCTTAGTAAGGGCTCAAAAGGGTGTTAGTTAGACCTCAAAAGGGCATCTTTTAGAAGCCAATTGGGCATCTTTTCAAAGCTAAAAGGGCATCTATTGAATTTTGGTTATGACTTTATTGTTACAAAATGATTCATAAATCATAATTCAAAATTATTAGAACAGAGTTCTTATCAGTACGTCATAATTATGCTTACCAGAAAGGATAGAGTTTATTGCTGCAAGTAACTTGTTTACTCGTAAACTTGACCACTTGTCAGATTGTCTACTTGTAGGGGGTACAAATAACCTGTTTACTCGTTTACTTAAAACTCGTCAACTTGCCTGCCCCCCTTATTTCTTTTTCTTGAACAAGTTGAAACCCTTGTTAAGCATACCACTTGGCTGTTTACCACCAAACTTGCGGTAGAGTTTCCATCCAAGGATGAGGCCGTCCAATACACTGGCACCAGTGCTGATAGTACCAGAGAAGCGTTGGGTAGGAGTGTTTTTGTCTTTCGGCTTATGCATAAGCTCATTCCACAACCCTGCAATCTTATTGCTGTCCTTAGTCAAGTCGGTACGCAATTGAGCTTTGCGTAGGCGTATGTCGTCTAATGACCTGTATTCGGGTTTAAATTGAGTTGTATGTTCAGTCATAAGCTTATTTTGACATTAAAAGACTTCCTAAGAATCTTACCAATGGGCGCTCAATAAGTCTGTGGCGCAGCATGATAAAGAAGATGAGTAGTAGCAGATAGCCACCACCAACAATAAGGAAAGCCCATGTAAGTGAACCTACCAATGGCTGCAAGGCATAAACAGCAGCGAATGAGAGGTAAATTAGGGAAATGAGGAGGATAGTGCAGAATACTGTTATCACGGTGATCACCGTCAGCAGTCGCACTACCTTTTCAATTACATCGAGCTTCACGTACTCTGACTGAAGCCCGATATAATGTTTTAGCACTTCTACGAGTTGTGCTATTGTTTCTACGTTCTTATCGTTTGAGAACATCCTTTACAATTTAAATAACTTCTGAAGCTGCATCCTTGATGTCTTCAACGAAATCTTCAGCTTCTTTACGGCTGAGCTTAATGTCGTGCTTCTTGCAGAAATCGTCAACAGCATCAGCAATCTTTGTACGTGTGTCAGTTCCCTTCTCTGGAGCCAAAAGAAGTCCGAGAGCAGCGCCTGTGATGCTACCACAGAGGAAAGCACCAATGTAACCTAATGTCTTCATAATCTCTTATTTTTTATTGTTAATGAATACTTGATTTCTTATCAATGGCAAATATAGTCAAAGTTTCGCATATCAGCAACAGATAAGAAGTGTTTTTGTGTTAAAAATCTTACAAATAGTTTATTTAACAAACTTTATTGACGTTATTTTCTTACTTTTCTTTCTTATTTTGTAACTTCGCACGATAATTACATAGTAAATTAAAAGTATAATCAATAAAAACTAAGGGATTATGAAGAAATTTATGGTTTTGGGCGCAGCTATGTGTGTGGCAATGGCTTTCACTGGCTGTAAGTCAAGTGAGAGTGCATACAAGAAGGCTTACGAGAAGGCTAAGTCTCAGGAGCAGAATTCTACAAATAATTATGATAACACAACTCAGCAGGATGCTGTTGTTGCACCTGTAGAGACACAGCCAGTTACTCAGGCTCCTGTTGTTGATAATTACGACAATGAGCCAGTACGCCGCGAAACTGTTTCTGTTGTTAATGGTTCTGGTTTGAAAGCTTACAGCGTAGTTGTTGGTTCATTCAGTATTAAGTCTAATGCTGAGGGCTTGCAGCAGCGTCTGAAGAATGCTGGTTACGATGCTCAGGTTGCTTACAATTCTGGTAACAACATGTATCGCGTTGTAGCTTCTACTTACGACAGCAAGGCTTCTGCTGTTCAGAGCCGCAATCAGCTCCGTGCTACATACGCTGATGCTTGGTTGCTCTCTCGATAAATGAGCAGGATTTTAGCGATAGATTACGGTAAAAAACGTACAGGATTAGCAGTCACCGACCCATTGTGCATTATCGCCAATGGGTTGGCGACTGTTCCTACGTCTGAGCTTTTTGATTTTCTAAATCAATATATCGCAAAGGAAGCGGTTAGCCAGCTTGTCATTGGCAAGCCTATGCAGCCCAATGGTCAACCGAGTGAGAACCTTGCTCGTGTTGAACAATTTGTCAATCGTTGGCGCAAGGCACATCCTGAGTTGCCTATTGATTATTATGACGAGCGGTTTACGTCTGTTATCGCCCATCAAGCAATGATTACTGGTGGTGTGAAGAAGAAGACACGCCGTGAAGATAAAGGGCTTGTTGACGAGATTTCGGCAACAATCATCCTTCAGGATTATATGAGGTCCAAGGGGCTTTGAACCGGGTGTCGGTCAAGCTCGTTGGACTTGTAAGTTTAAAGAAAGAAAAGAATATGGTATTACCCATTTATACATACGGTCAGCCAGTATTGCGCAAGGTAGCCGAGGATATTCCCCTCGATTATCCTGACCTTCAAGAGCTGATTCAGAATATGTTTGAGACCAACACCGCCAGCGATGGCGTAGGCTTGGCTGCACCACAGATTGGTAAATCTATCCGTGTAGTTGTTGTTGACTTAGATGTGCTCTCAGACACTTTCCCTGAGTACAAAGATTATCGTCATGCGTTTATCAATGGTCACATCCTTGAGTATGATGACTCTGAGACCGAGACCTTGGAAGAGGGCTGTCTCTCACTTCCGGGTATACACGAGAGTGTCACACGTGCAAAGCGTATCTATGTGAAGTGGTATGACGAGAATCTTGTTGAGCACGAGGAGTGGATTGATGGCTATCTTGCTCGTGTTATCCAGCATGAGTTCGATCATCTCGAAGGTCGTGTCTTTACCGATCGTCTCTCGCCATTCCGCAAGCAGATGATCACCAGCAAGCTCAAAGCCCTTATACAGGGAAAGATTCGCTGTCATTATCGTGTGAAGGCTCCACGTAAGTAAGCCTATGTTGCGTGGTATCGTAGTGTCCTTGCTATGCCTATTGGCATTGCCGTCTGCAGCCCAATATAACATCAAGAAGATGATGGAGGAGGGGAGGCGGACGCTTGATCAGGGATACTACGTTACTTCCATGCAAATATTCTCCCGCATCGTTGCTCTCAAGCCAAACCTTTACGAGGCTTGGTATTTGATGGCATTGTCAAAGTATCACCTTGAAGATTATAAGGGTGCCGGTGATGATTGTCGCCGTGCTTTGAATCTACAGCCTTATATTGCTGATATCTACGAGCTTTATGGTATGACAAATATTCGCGTGGAGCGTTACGATAGTGCTATCGTTGCCTTTACCCGTGCGCTCGACATTACCCCCGACAATCGCGATTATTGGTTTAATCGTGCCTATTGCCTTTATCAAGTGGGCGATAGCAAGGCTGCCCTTCAGCAACTTGATTATATCCTCAAGCGATGGAAATCATTCGATGCAGCCTCCCAGCTTCGTGCCGACATCGTAGCAGGTAGGAAGCCTAAGCAACAGCCAGCGAAGCCTAACGCTTCTCTGTTTTATAAGCTTCCAAGTCTCCACATAGAAAGTGATGACAAGCCAAGTCCAATGAAGAATAAGCCCCTCTTCACCCTTTGAATGAAATTAATAGAATAACACAACCAGTTGCCCCTCCCCCATAGGGAGGGGAGTAAACACCGTGATTCCTCCTATTTTTTTGCATGCTCTTTTCATTACTCTTTTCTTCGGAGGGGGCTTTCGCATACCTCCCCAATAGCAATCACAAAATGACTTGTGACATTCTGATGAGAACTCTTTGAATAATTCTGAATTATATTTTAGTCAAAAGGTCACAGAACAAAATGCGGCACCCACTAAGGGGATGCCGCCAAAGAGATTCTCTCCTCTCGCAAAGAGAAGACAAGACCACAAAGGTCATAATATGTTAGCCTCTAAAAGCGAAGGACTTCCAACTTCTGTTCTCCCCCTACAAATAAGTGATTATCATTCCACTATATACCCAACATTATAGGGATATCGCGGTATTCACTCCCCTCCCTATGGGGGAGGGGTCGGGGGAGGGGCCAGTTGTTGTTATTGTTGTTGCACTCTCCTCCCTTCGGAGGGGTCGGGGGAGGCCTCCCTTTTTAATCCAACTCCTTCAACTGTTCAGCAACCTCGTTGTTGATACGCTCAGCGAAAGCTTCCATTGTCATAGTAGCCTGTTCGCCACCGCCCTGCTGACGCATTGACACAAGACCTTCGGCAGCTTCCTTCTCGCCAACGATAACCATGTAAGGAACACGCTTGAGCTCGTTGTCGCGAATCTTGCGACCAATCTTCTCGTTGCGGTCGTCCATGATTGAACGTACGTCGTGCGCATCGAAGTAAGCCTTCACCTTCTGAGCATAGTCGTTATACTTCTCAGAGATTGGGAGGATAGCAACCTGATCAGGTGTCAACCAGAGTGGGAAGTGACCTGCTGTGTGCTCGATGAGAACGGCTGTGAAGCGCTCGAGTGAACCGAATGGTGCACGGTGAACCATCACAGGTGTCTTCTTCGAGTTGTCCTCTGCTGTATATTCGAGTTTGAAGCGGTTAGGAAGGTTATAGTCTACCTGAATAGTACCGAGCTGCCAACGACGGCCAATAGCATCCTTCACCATGAAGTCGAGCTTAGGACCATAGAACGCAGCCTCGCCAAGCTCTATGCGGGCGTTGAGTCCCATCTCTGCACAAGCCTCCTTGATAGCTGTCTCGCTCTCTTCCCATACATCGTCAGAACCGATATACTTCTCCTTATCCTCTGGGTCGCGAAGCGAAATCTGAGCCTCATAGTTCTCGAAGCCGAAAGTCTTGAACACCTTGAGGATGATGTCGATATTGTTTTCAAACTCAGCCTTTACTTGGTCAGGGCGCACGAAGATGTGAGCATCGTCCTGAGTGAAGGTACGAACACGTGTAAGTCCATGAAGTTCACCGCTCTTCTCATAACGGAACACGGTTCCGAACTCAGCGATACGGAGTGGAAGATCCTTGTAAGAACGTGGCTTGTGTGCGTAGATCTCACAGTGGTGAGGGCAGTTCATAGGCTTGAGCATATACTCTTCGTCCTCCTCCGGTGTGTGGATTGGCTGGAAAGCATCCTTGCCATAGTGAGCATAGTGACCAGAAGTTACGTAGAGATTCTTACCACCAATACCCGGTGTGATTACCTCCTGATAGTTGTATGGACGGAGAAGACGACGCAGGAGTTCCTGCAAGCGCAGGCGCAGCTGTGTTCCCTTTGGCAACCAGATAGGAAGACCCTTACCAACGCGGTCAGAGAACATAAAGAGTTCCATCTCCTTACCAATCTTTCTATGGTCGCGCTTCTTAGCCTCTTCAAGCATTACGAGGTACTCATCGAGCATCTTCTTCTTAGGGAAGGTGATACCATAAATACGAGTCATCTGCTCACGCTTAGCATCGCCACGCCAGAAAGCTCCGGCAACGCTGGTTATCTTAATGGCCTTGATAGCACCCGTAGAAACGAGGTGCGGACCACGACAAAGGTCGGTGAAATTACCCTGTGAATATGTTGAGATAGTGCCATCTTCGAGGTCCTCTACGATGTGCTCCACCTTATATTCCTGTCCATCGGCAGTGAATTCCTTAACAGCATCAGCCTTAGAGACGTTACGACGAACGACTGGCTCATTCTTCTTAGCAAGCTCGCGCATCTTCTCTTCAATCTTTGGGAAGTCGTTCTCAGAGATTGTCTGACCCTCTGCAGGCATCACATCATAGAAGAAGCCGTTCTCAACAGCAGGACCGAAACCAAACTGAATGCCCGGATAAAGCTCCTGCAATGCCTCAGCAAGGAGGTGGGCAGAGGTGTGCCAGAATGTGTGCTTACCCTCTTCGTCATCGAACTTGTAAAGTGCGATGCTTGCGTCCTCATTGATAGGACGATTGAGTTCTGTTGTTTCGCCATTTACACCGCAAGATACAACGTCACGGGCGAGAGCCGGCGAAATGCTCTCGGCGATTTGATAACCAGTTACGCCCTGCTCGTATTCACGAACTGAACCGTCTGGGAAAGTGATTTTAACCATACTACAAATTAGTTTTATAAATCAAATATGTGGCAAAGGTACGATTTTTAATTCAGAATTCAGAATTCAGAATTCAGAATTATGATTACTTTGTTGATTTAGAAGGTAAATCTATGTTTATTAGAGTAAGATTAATAAGAGTAAATTCTCATTTTCTATGTTACAATTATGCTTGCTAATGTAGTTTGACTTAAAAACAACTTAATATATGGATAATTTGAGCAGTTAGAGCATAGGTTGTTGTGCTAAAGGACAATAATTTGGAAAAGTACATGATGTTTTTCAAGGTCGGAGGATAAAAATATGGAAAAAACCTTTGGTTAATCGGTTGGAAAATAGTAACTTTGCACGCGTTTAGCGAATTTAGACACTTTAAAATAGTTGAATGAAGAATGACAAAATGAAAATGAAGTAC
>CAMUQM010000086.1 GCA_947095945.1 uncultured Prevotella sp. | reverse complement strand
TTTGCACTCTGTGCAATCTTCCATGCTAAGGCGTGTTCGCGACCGCCGCTGCCTAAAAGTAATATTCTCATAAAGCTTTGCCCAGCCCCTCCGATGAAAGGAGGGGAGTGCAGACTTGCTGCACAAGGGTATTTATTAATAGTTAGATGCGGTTATAAGCAATGATAAAGCGTTCTCTTGGATTATCAATAAACATTATTTAATAGGCTTCAAATAATTCTCGAAGTACTCTGTAATGCGTTCATGCAAGTGTACACTCTGATGTCCACGCATATTATGAGGCTCACCAGGATAAACGAAGAAATCAGGTTGTGTACCAGCAGCAATACAAGCCTTCAAGAAGGAATAAGAGTGCTGAGGAACAACAACAGGGTCATTCAAACCTGTAATAATCTGAAGTTTACCCTTGAGGTCCTTTGCTTTTGTAAGAAGTGAGGTCTTTGCATATCCCTCTGGGTTAGTCTGTGGAGTGTCCATATAACGCTCACCATACATAACTTCATACCATTTCCAGTCTATAACAGGACCACCAGCAACACCAACCTTAAACACATCAGGATAATTAGTAACCAATGATGTTGTCATAAAACCACCGAAAGACCAGCCATGAACTCCCATACGATTTTGATCAACGTATGGAAGAGACTTCAAGTATTTAACACCTTCCATCTGGTCTTTCATCTCTTCTTGACCAAGATGACGGAATGTTACCTGCTCAAACTCCTTACCACGATGCTCGCTACCACGGTTGTCAAGAATGAAAAGTAAGTAGCCTTTCTGTGCCATATAGGTTTCCCAACCACGTGAACCCCAATTCCATGAAGCCTCAACATTATGAGCATGAGGACCACCATATACATAAATAATCGTAGGATACTTCTTGTTAGCATCAAAATTAACTGGCTTCACCATACGCCAATACAAGTCTGTCTTGCCATCTGCAGCCTTTATCGTACCATTTGAATATTCAGGAACTGTATAGCCTTCCCAAGGATTAGCAGATGTAAAGTAATCATGACGTTGTAGTTTACCATTCAAACTAATGATTTCATACTTGCGAGGAACAGCTGGTTCACTATAACTATCCATAATAGCATTGCCGTCTTGGCTCAGCTTTGGATGATGATAACCACGACCATTATCAAGTAATGTGCGCTTACCAGAAGCTACATTCACAAGCCATGCATTGCGCTGAATAGGGTTACATTCATTAGATACATAAACAATACTCTTCTGCTTGCTATTGAAGCCGAGTACATCCATCACAACCCACTTGCCACTTGTAATCTGCTTAAGCTGACGTCCATCCTTATTAAAGAGGTAAAGATGATTGTAACCATCCTTCTGACTCTGCATAATAAACTCATTATCGTTCCATGGCAAGAATTGAATAGGGTGACATGGTTCAACATACTTTGCATCTGTTTCACGATAGAGTTCTTTCAGTTTAGCACCTGTAGCAGCATCGTATGATACCAAGCGGCAATCATTCTGATCACGGTTAAGTTCAAACATATAAACCGTCTTCTCGTCTGGGCTCCATGTGATGTTTGTAAAATAACGGTCGGTTGGGTCACCAGCTTGAAGATATACAGTCTTACCTGTTGTTAGGTCATATACACCAACAGTTACCTTATGAGAGGTTTCACCTACCATAGGATACTTAATAGGCGCAGCCTTAGCAGCACGTGACTCACTCTTTGCAGGCTTCCAATCTAACTCTGGCACATCAATGAGTGGATAATCAGCAACCATGCTTTGGTCCATACGATAGAAAGCCAAACGATTTCCCTTTGGACTCCAATAGAGACCACCATCAATGCCAAACTCATCACGGTGTACACTCTGACCATATACAATATCGCCTGAGCCATCTGTTGTCAACTGATGCTCAGTACCTTTCGCATCAGCAACATACAACTGATGGTCTTTTACAAATGCCGTAGCGCCAGACACTTTATTCCAATCACGTGCCTGAAGACCAGCAGGACGACTCAATTTCTGTTCTAATTTATGCTCCTTGAAGTTTACATATAAGTCCTCATTACCATTCTGAACCATTACAATAGGGCGGTCTGCATAAGGAAACTCAGCGCCATAGAGATGACGAACAACCTCATTAGAAGCTGAAAGACCTGCCCACTTGTTGATGTCATCTAATGAGAAGAGTTTTGTCTCCTTACCAGTCTTTAAATCAACCAACGAACAACTGTTAAGGTCTTGGCGCACCAACTGTCCTCCCCACCACGTAAGATAACGTGCTTCAGGGCGCATGTTGTAGAAGTTTTTGCCACCAAAGTTCAAATCCTCAAGTGTGAACTGCTTTTGTGCCATACTCTCAGTAGGACTTAGAAGTCCTGTGAAAGCACAAAGCCCAACAAGACTAATTAATGATTTAATCTTCATGATTATACGTGTTTTTACCACGGAATCCTCCGCGCTTGTTAGATTTATCAAATCGTTTGCCACCAAACTTACGGTCATCATCGCGACTGAACGAACTCTTGCGATCGTCATTACCTCTAAAGGAACGTTTACGATCATCGTCTCCTCTTCTAAAGGAACGCTTACGGTCTTCTACATCTCGGTCGAAACGAGGACGACGTTCACGGTCTTCACGGAACTTACCACCACCAAACTTATTACGCTCTAAGCTATGGAAGGTAAAAGAACGAATATCAGCCTCAGCATTTTCCTCATTTTCATCAAGGCGTTTCTTAAATTCACGTTCCTTCTTAAAGCGATGTTTCTGAGCCATCTCACGCTTCTCTTCTTCGGTCTTTACGACACCACCTTCATGTCGGAAGCTGCTCATCTTACCATCAAACATCTGATAGCGACGGAATTCACACTCCAGAGAACCATTGTAAACAGGAATCTTAATACTTGGCTTCAATCCAATCTGACGGAAACATTCCTCGCGATAAGACAGAATCCAAGCCTCATTACCCATAAACTGGTGCTTCAATCGCTCACCAATCATCTTATAGGTTCCAAGCAAGTTAGGTGTAGAGATACGCTCACCGTATGGAGGGTTCATCACGATGATGCTTTTTTCATTTGGTTGTGTGAAGTCTTTGAAGTCCTGTTGTTCAATGGTTATATATCGAGAAAAACCAGCTGCTGCAACATTCATACGAGCCGTATTTACAGCCTTCATGTCTGTATCATAGCCATAGATATGATGTGTGAACTCACGCTCTTGTGAATCATCATTGTATATCATGTCGAACAGTTCCTGATCAAAGTCAGGCCACTTCTCGAAAGCAAACTCTTTACGGAATACTCCCGGAGAAATATTACGAGCAATAAGAGCAGCCTCAACAGGCAAAGTACCAGAGCCACACATTGGGTCGATGAAGTCTGTCTCACCTTTCCAACCTGTCATAAGAATCATACCTGCAGCCAAAACTTCATTCAATGGAGCCTCAACACTCTCCTGACGGTAACCACGACGATGCAAAGACTCACCACTTGAGTCCAACGACAGCGTTGCATTATCTTCTGCCACATGAATATTTAAACGAATATCAGGATTGCTAACAGAGATATTTGGACGAGTACCAGTACGTTCACGAAACTGGTCAACAATAGCATCTTTAACTTTGTAAGTAACGAAGCGTGAGTTAGTAAACTCTTCTGAATAAACAACAGAGTCGACAGAGAAAGTCTTCCCATGGAGGATATACTTACTCCAATCAATCTTCATCACCTCCTCATACATATCTTCAGCACTCTTCGCCTTGAAATGTGCGATAGGTTTAAGGATACGAATAGCTGTGTGTAACTGGAAATTAGCACGATACATCATTTCCTTGTCGCCAGTGAACGACACCATTCGACGTCCTATTTGTACGTTATTGGCACCTAACTGTGTCAGTTCTTTTGCTAATACTTGCTCCAAACCCATGAAGGTTTTGGCGATGAGTTCAAATTCTTGCATTTATGTAATAAATAATTTTATTTACGATATTAAATGAATAGTTGGCTTGGATTATTATATCCCTCCGCCATATTCAAAATCGACATCTAAGATATCTGTTTTATTTTGTTTGTACTTCTTTGTTCGCGGACGCATATCTCGCGTAACCCACACATTGGCTCCGATGATGCATCCTTTCCCAATCGTAACACGACCAAGTATGGTTGCATTGGCATAAACAATGACATCATCCTTTAAGATAGGGTGACGAGCAATACCCTTAATTGGATGACCTTCTTTGTCAAGAGGGAAACTCTTAGCACCTAAGGTCACACCTTGATAGAGCTTCACATGATTACCAATAACACAAGTCGCACCTATAACGACACCTGTACCATGGTCAATGGTGAAATGTGTACCAATAGTCGCAGCAGGGTGAATATCAATTCCTGTCTCAGAGTGCGCCATCTCAGTAATCATACGTGGGATAAGTGGCACGTTCTCCAATACTAACTCGTGTGCCAAACGATAATTAATAACAGCCTTTATAGCTGGATAACAAGAAATTACCTCTCCCATGTTAACTGCTGCAGGATCACCTTCAAAGGCAGCTTGTATGTCTGTAAAGAGAATCTTACGCAAGGTTGGAAACTTGGTAATGATACGTCCAGCTATCTTATCCGCCTCCTCTTGCATGCAACAACGTTTGTCGTCAGCATTCGGACAATGACAGTCTTCATTGAAACATAGCCCTGCCATAATCTGCCTACAAAGCAACTTTTGCAGTCGTTCTACGTTTACACCTATTTGGTATTTGATAGTTTCAAAATTAACAGACGACCTTCCATAGAAACCCGGAAAGAGAATAGAACGTGAAAGCATAATAATCTCTTCCAATTCAACAGCTGATGGCAAAGGATCGCCATCACGATGCTCATGGCAAATGCCTTGCAACGCTTCTGGGTCAGAAAGCTCATCAATGGTCTGTATGAGTTGCTGAGAAATGTCCTGTTTACTCATTGATACTTTATCGAGATGTAATTACGTTGCAAAGATAATGATTATTATCGGATTTTTATGTGTTTGTTCAGGAAAAATGTACTAATTTTGCAGCGCTTTTCAAGCACCATTACAGGATAATTTAGGTTCTAAAAGAATCTTATTCAAAAAGTTTCAAATATTTAAATAATGAAATCAAATACATTTCCACGTTCCCTTCATACAATTCTCTTATCAGCGATTTGCGTAATAGCCTCTGCAACAACAGCTTCACACAAGTCTTCAAAAAACACGAAACGCCAATATGATGGCATTGATGTGTCGCATCATCAGGGAAAAATTGATTGGAAAGAAGTAGCAAAAGACAAACAAATAAAATTTGTATATATCAAAGCGACACAAGGAACAAGCTTAAAAGATAAAAACTACGAGCAGAACATCAAAGCTGCACGTCGTCAGGGTTTGCGTTGCGGTTCTTATCACTATCTTTCATGTTTAACGCCTATTAGGTCTCAGTTTCGCAACTTTCAAAAGGCTATGCGAGGTCACAAACAGGACTTAATTCCGATGATTGACATAGAACACGAGGGGGTAAAACGTTGGAGTAAGAAACAAGTACAAGACAGCGTTGCCTTATTTGCCAAACTGATAGAGAGAAAATATGGAAGAAAACCACTTATTTATTCACACGTAAGTTTCTATAATTCTCATCTTAATCCACGATTTAATAAGTACTTTCTTTTCTTAGGTAGATATAGTTCTGTCTGCCCATCTATCAAGGGAGTAGGGCGACATAACATCTGGCAGTTCTCCGATCGTGGAAAAGTACGTGGTATTCGAGGATACGTAGACCTCAACCGCTTCATGTCAGGAACTTCACTTGCAGATATCCGTTTGTAGCAATTTACAATTATTGGAGATTGTTGTAAATTAATTATAAACAAGTAAAAGGATGTTTCAAGCGAATAATTTATTTGTACTTTTGTAACTCATAAAACTTAGACGAATAAAACCTGCGCTTTATGACAGCAAGGGAAGGAGATTATTATAGCCTCTAAAAGAAGAAAATATCAATAGCTTTTTGAGCCAAAAGTTCCAGTAATTGATGGCTGCTAATACATTAAGTAAGATTTTAACAAGTATGTGTAAAATATCTATAAACAAAACAATTATATCTTTTCGCTCTGCAATACTTGCACTGTTATGCTTTTCAATAAACAGTGTTCAAGCACAAGAGTATCGTGAAGATCCACCACTAACATTTCGTCCACTGCTTCAAGAGATTGGAGCAGAACTAATGCAAGGTAAGAAGGGTAGTATCGTTGCAATCGATCCAGCTACAGGAGAGGTTCTCTGTATGGTGACCAATTCACCTACGGGTCCTAATGATGCCCTTGCTATTGCAACAGCTTACCCTCCGGGCTCAGCAATTAAACCTGCACAAGCGTTGACCTTTCTCGCAGAGGGAATCGTCAAGCCAGAAACAAAGATTGCGTGCAATGATGGTTTTCGTGACGGAAATATAAAGGTGAAATGCCATCCTCATTACTCGCCAGAGGCGCTACATGGAGCTATAGCAGTGTCTTGTAATACTTGGTTTCTGAAGTCCTACCTCTCTATGTTAAACAACACACAGAAGTATGGTTCAAAGGAGAAGGCTGTTACTACTTGGTGGGAATACATTACCAGTATGGGACTTGGTGGACCATTGGGTATCGACATGGTAGGCGAAAAGGGCGGTTTAGTAGCCAATGTGAACTATCTCTCACGTCGTTATAAGAACAACTGGGACCCAAAGACCATCATGTGGGCTGGTATGGGACAAGGGGATATTACAGCAACACCGTTACAGCTCTGCAATTTAGCAGCAACAATAGCTAATCGCGGCTACTTCTTCACGCCACATATTCATAAGAACGTAGATTGGTCACCTCTGCCTTCACGATTCTTGACTCCACGACAAACTAAGATTCCTCCTTACATTTATGCAAGTGTGATTGATGGAATGAGATTAGCTGTTACAAAGGGAACAGCAACAGTACTCAACGGAACGACCTACCCAGTTTGTGGAAAGACAGGAACAGCTGAGAATGCGGGAAAAGACCATTCTATATTCATCGGTTTTGCGCCAATGAATGAACCTAAAATTGCAATTTCTGTGTATATTGAGCATGGTGGTTTTGGTGCTGATGTAGCTGCACCAATAGCTGGCTTGGTTATGGAGAAGTATCTTAAAGGGAAACTAAGTCCAAAATCTCAGGTTATGGCAAAGCGCATTGAACGTATAAACACAATGGGCAAGTAAAACTGCAATTTGTAATAAAAAATCATACACTTAAAATTCAATAGATGCTTAATAGCATTCGAATTAAGCATCTATTGGCTTTTAAAAGATGCCCTTTTGAGGTCTTACTAACGCCCTTTTGAAGTCCAATTAAGCACCTTTTGAAAAGTACTTTCACAACATGCTGATACTCTGAAAGTTACAACACCCATCAAAACTGCTATTTTTAGCCCTAAAACCTGCGTCTCACAACCCTACGTTTGTAAACATATTTCACAGTGTCGTAAGGTAATTCTCAGCAGGCTTGATTCGTCCAAGACAACAGGAAGGTCAATGACATTAATAAAATAGCCCCCATTCTCTCCGCATCAATAGGGTAGAGAATGGGGGCAAAATTTATTAGATTATTTTATATTCTCATTACTTCCTTAACGCCCTTCACGGTTCTAAGCTTCTTGATAAGCATATTCAATTTAGAATTATCATCAAGGAGGACTACAAGGTTACCAGAGAAAAGACCGTCATGCGAGTCGATATTGATAGAGCGCATTACTATCTTCTCATCTTTAGAGATGATATTTGAAATGTTGCTTACAATACCGATATCATCATTACCAATGACACGCAGCGTGATTGCATACTGAGATGTTCCCTTACCACTCCAACGTGCCTTAACAACTCGATAGCCAAAACGCTTGCGCATCTCTGGTGCATTCGGACAATCATCGCGGTGAATCTTTATACCTCCACTGACTGTCACA
>CAMUQM010000085.1 GCA_947095945.1 uncultured Prevotella sp. | reverse complement strand
GGCATGGTGCATCGTTGAACTTTGTTGTTTGGGGTGTACTACATGGTGCATTGGTTTGTGTGCATAAGTTCTGGTCACAGACTGTTATGAACCACGACCGTCGTTATCATCCATCTGGTATTCGTCGTTTTGTTTCAGTATTCATCACTTTCCACGTTCTCTGTTTTACATGGCTCTTCTTCCGTTGCAAGGACTTTGATGCGGTGTGGGTAATGGTTAAGCAGATGTTTACGAAGTTCAATCCTTCTGTACTTCCTGATGTCTTTATGGGATATAAGTATGTATTCTTATTGATGATATTTGCTCTCCTTACTCATTGGATACCAGATTCATGGCAGAATCGCTGTGTGCGAATCTTTGAAAAGGGTGGTGTGTTGATTTCTGCAATTGCTATCACTATCGTTATCTTCATTATTATGCAGGTAAAGAGTTCTGATATACAGCCATTTATTTATTTCCAGTTCTAATTGGCACTTTGTATAATAGACAGCGCATTTTGTTAAACTAAATATTAGATTAGCAGTATGTGCTGTTTTATTTTTCTCTTTTATTGTGCCAATAATCAAACCATTTGGTTGTGAAAAATAATTACATTTTTATTGTTTGATTTCCTTTAATAAGGCGAAATAATAGCATTAAAACATGTCTTTGTAACTAACAGGTTATCAATTGGTTGCAAAGTCGTGCAAGAAAAGGTGCTTAGTAAGCCTTCAAAAGAGCGTTAGTAATGTTGCAAAAGGGCATCTTTTAGACGTCAATTAAGCCTTAATTCAAATGCAATTAAGCGTTATTTAAATTTGAGGGTATGAATTTTTATTACAAATAGTCAGCAATTGTTCTCAGAAGACGACGGCTAAAAGTATCTGAATGCTATCCTATAAACTTGACTGATATCAGTTAATGTTATAAATATTAAAAGGTAAAAACGTTGCTGATTTCGCCTTTTTTTATTAAGTTTGCATAATATGTTCTACTCTCTTACGAAATAGAAACGACAATGAAGATAGATATAAATAGCATAAAATACTTTTTAACCGTAGGTATGTTCTTGAAAACAGAACATCGTTCGAAACGCAGAAATATAGTTATCAGACAGTTGCAGAAGCTCTATCTTGCCGTTAAATTCTTTTTAGAACGTGATCATATAGCCTCTACAACTCAGCTTTCATTTTCTACTATTATGGCAATTGTGCCTATAGCAGCTATGATTTTTGCTATTGCGGACGGCTTTGGCTTCGGTAAGTTCATAGAGAATCAGTTCCGTGAGATGTTGTCAGCGCAACCTGAGGCAGCCAATTGGTTGCTAACACTCACCCAATCTTATCTTGTTCATGCCAAAACAGGACTCTTTATAGGAATTGGACTTGTAATTATGCTTTATAGTGTATTTTCTTTGATAAGAACAGTAGAGGGGGCTTTTGATAGTATATGGCAGGTAAAGGATGCTCGCCCCTTTAGTCGTGTAATCATAGATTATACGGCAATGATGTTTCTTGTGCCTATTAGCATTATAATTTTGTCGGGACTTAGCATTTATTTTTATAGCTTCATAGAGAATTTAAATAGCCTTCGCTTTCTCGGAACTCTTGCAAGTTTCTGTCTTCGATATCTTGTACCGTGGGCAATCCTTACTCTTATGTTCATTGTGCTTTATGTTTTTATGCCCAATGCGAAGGTTAAGATTACTAAAACTATTGGTCCTGCAATGATAGCTGGTTTGGCTATGCTCTGCTTACAGGCTGTTTATATTCATGGACAGATATTCCTTACAAGCTACAACGCCATCTATGGCTCGTTTGCAGCGCTTCCGCTATTTATGTTATGGATACTTGCATCGTGGTATATCTGTCTTTTCTGTGCTGAACTCAGCTATACTAATCAGAATTTAGAGTATTATGATTGTCTGATAGATGCAAAAGATATATGTCATAACGATCTTTTGATTATGTGTGCAACGGTGTTGAGCCATATCTGTCAGCGTTTTGCAAACGGTGAAAAACCTCATACAGCATTGCAGATAAAAGCTGCAACGCATATTCCAGTACGTGTTACGGTGGATATTCTTTATAAATTAAAAGAGGTCAATCTTATTTCAGAGAACTATTCACCTACTACTGATGAGGTAACTTACACGCCAACGCATGACACAAGTAATATAACAGTGGGCGAAATGATAGCTCGTTTGGAATCCGCACCAGTGTCTAAGTTTGCGCTTTTAGGTATTTCACCTAACAAGGGATGGAATCGTGATATATATAATAAGGTGGAAAAAGCACGTGCAGCTTATCTAAATGAATTGAACTCAATCAATATTAAGGAGCTGATAGAATGGATGAAAGATTAAAAGGCTGCCTTGAAAAAAGTTGCGAACTGTGTTGAATATCTTTTTAAAAAGGAATATTGTAACAGCAAAAAAAATCATTCTATCAAAAGATAGCATCGTTTTTCTATCTCCATCGAATACAAAAATATATAAAAGAGTCAGTTTTTCAATGCAAAACTGGCTCTTTTATTATGCTTATTAAACGTTGTTTGATTTTGGAAAGATGATTTTGTTACAAATCTTTAGCGTGGTATTAAATGAAATTATTAATGAAATAATCATTTTTCGATTCTTAGTTATTAATTTATAAGAACTTTGTTATTTTAATTTGTTAAGTTAATTAAGTCAAAGTATTTTAAAGACAAAAGTCCCAAACTGTTGGTCTGGGACTGAGAGATTAATTGTCTCACGACAACTAATCTTCTAACCTTAATAATCTAATACCATGAAAAACACGTTGCAAAGATATCCAAATCTTGTTATATTTCCAAATGTATAATGTTAAATAAGGTAAATATTGGGATTTTATCTTTTAAGTTATGAAATATCTCTACATTTGTGCTTTTACTGGTCTATTTAATGCTGTTAAGCAAACCAAGTTTGCCATCATTCACCAACTTAATAATAAGTTCACCGAACAAAGTATTTTGCCATGCAAACCATTCACGTGTAAATTTGTTTGCATCGTCCTTATAGAAGCTTTCATGTATGAAACCTGTTCCTGCATCAGTATTCATCAACATTTCAATACACTGACGGATTTCTTGGTCATTTTTTGAGGTGAAAGCGCGCATCATGATAGACATAGGCCATATCATATCGTTGCCAATGTGTGGACCACCAATTCCCTCTCCAGCCTTACCACGATGGAAATAAGGATTATCCTCACTCCATACATAGCGGCGGGTATTCTGATAGATTGGATCATCTACGCTTACATCGCCAAGATATGGCATTGCCAACAGACTTGGTACGTTGGCATCATCCATTAGGAAGTAGCTGCCAAAGCCATCTACTTCGTAAGCATATATCTTACCATATTTAGGATGTTCATATACAGCATACTTCTGCAGAGCATCGCTGACTTCGTTGGCAAGATTGGTACATTGTGTTACAAGTGCAGTATTCTTATTTACTTTGGTCAAAATCTCTGCTGCTTTGCGAAGAGAAGATACTGCCATAAAGTTTGATGGTACGAGGAATTGTAGCGTTGTTGCATCATCAGAGGGGCGGAAGGCAGAAGCAATCAAGCCTACTGGCTTTACAGGTGCGCCCCATCCTGCATTGTTCATCGTGTCAAGTGCACGGTCTGTAACGCGTAGGAACTTATAGGTTCCTCTTCCATCTTTCTTCTGTTGTTCGCGGAATGTCTTGAGAATGTTCTCAACAGCTTTAATCCATTCTGAGCGAAAGACACTTACATCGCCAGTTACTTTCCAGTATTCAAATGCGAGACGGATAGGGTAACAGAGAGAGTCAATTTCAAACTTTCGTTCGTGTAACTCTGGTTTCATGTCCGTTTCATCAGTCATCCAGCGGCCATTTGGGTCTGGATAATGATTAAATGCATTAGCGTATGGATCGATATTAATATATTTGAACTGACGATTGATAACACCGGCTAACATCTTCTTCAGCTTCTTATCCTTGCCAGCCAGCTGTACGTATGGCCAAACTTGTGCGCCCGAGTCACGAAGCCACATGGCAGGAATGTCACCTGTATAAACGTAGGTGTCGGGTGTTCCATCAGCTTCTTCACCATAATGTACGGTGGTGTCGAGGGTGTTTGGGAAACAATTCTCAAACATCCATGCCAGACGTTTGTTAGTTAACTTCTTTACTATGTTCTGTATTTCCTTTTCAACAGCTTCAGAGCGGAAAAGTCGTTCAGCTTCTTTAGGGCGTTTTGAGGTAAATGTCACAGCATCTGCTGGGCAAGTGAGCTGGTTTACTGGTATCTCGTTGACATTGTCAGCGTTTACTGGTTGTGCTTGTAATGTCATTAATGCAACGAATGCTGATGCGATATAGGTAATCTTTCTCATACGTTATGATTTAGTTTTATTGGTACTTGTTGATACAATCAATGACCTGATAAACCTCTTCATCGGTCATTGCTGGATTGCAAGGTAAGGAGAGTTCTTGTTGATGGATGAACTCTGTAATAGGATAATGTCGCTCGTTCCATTCCTTATAAGCTTGTTGCCGATGTGGTGGAATGGGGTAGTGAATCATTGTTTCAATTCCATTATCTTTTAGATATTGTTGCAAACGATTGCGAGATAGGCAGAGAATGGGGAAGATATGATAAACATTATCTCTGTCATTATCCTTTATCAATGTTATTTGTGGGTTGTTAATTCCATTAAGGTAAGCTTTAGCAATCTGCTTTCTACGATGATTTTCTTCATCGAGATAGGGAAGTTTCACATTCAAAACTGCTGCATGAATTTCATCCATGCGGCTATTCTTTCCCTTAAAAGTAAACTCATACTTACGTGCAGAGCCATAGTTGGCAAGGCTACGAATAGTTTGTGCAAGTTGTTCGTCATCAGTTGTTACGGCACCTGCATCACCTAACGCTCCAAGGTTCTTGCCCGGATAAAAGCTGTGAGCAGCTGCATTTCCAAGGCTTCCTGTACGTTTGTCGTCAAAGTAACATCCGTGAGCCTGTGCATTATCTTCAAGTAGTAAGAGGTTATGACGTTTACAAATGTCACCAATAAGAGATGTATAGGCACATCGTCCATAAAGGTGTACAAGCATGATAGCACGTGTGCGAGGTGTGATTGCTTGTTCAATTAGCTGATCATCAATCTCTAAGGTGTTTCTGTCTGGTTCAACAAGTATAGGGGTTAGTCGGTTCTCGGTGATAGAAAGGATAGTTGCAATATAAGTGTTAGCAGGGACAATGACTTCGTCACCCTCCTTGAGAACTCCTAATTCCATATAGGCACGAAGCATAAGGCAAAGTGCATCAAGACCATTACCACATGTTATGCAGTAGTTTGTACCAATATATTGTGCATAATTCTTTTCAAATAAACTTGTATGCTCTCCTTGCAGATACCATCCTGAATGTAGTATCTGATTAATAGCAGTTGCAATCTCTGATTCATGTAATGCTGTTATCTTTTGAAGTGAGAGATAATTAATCATGTTTATTCTTTTGTGAACTATGTTTCTTATTGTATAATTTCTTGTATTATTCTATAATAGGGTTAGTATCCCACTCATAGCAGTCATAGCAAACTCCGCGTCCCCCAAAGCCTTCTTTTTGGAAAATAAGAGGAGCATTAAGTATCTTTCCTTGTTCTTCAGTGCTTTTGCCAAAGTCAAAGAATCCTTTGTGATTAGCGTAAACTTTGTTGATTATATAGTCAAAGAGGAGGTCGAGTGCCCCGATGTCTTTACCTTCTTTAGATGCTGAGATATACTGTGTATGTACAACTTGCGTCATCTCATATATTACTGTTCCTCCAATAGCAATGCCCTTTTCGTTGTATGCCATGAATAGTCTGATAGACTTAGGGAAGCGGTTGTGGAGTAGTTCTAATTCATCAAGAGAGTGTACGGGATGAGTGCTATACTTATTGGTAAGATTGTCATTTAGAATATTCCAAAAGTCAGTAAAGTCTTTACTCTCACGAACAGTTATCCCAGCACGTATTGCCTTTCTAATTCCGCTTCTACGGCTCTCTGTGAACTTCATACGTGAAGCAAATGGAATTGTACTTGATATGTCACGAGCCGTCAGTTGAGCATGACACACTTTAATTATAGCATAAAGATCTTCTTCAGCTGGATAACAATGATAAATCCATGGAGTAGGCTTATATACAACTCTTTGTATTCCTGTATCATAAAGATATTCGTTAATCCTTATAAATATCTCGCATAGCTCAGCTGTAGTAGCCTGTATCTTAGTTAAAAGTCCACCATAAGTTAATCCTTGATGAGAGTAAAGTGTATTGTCTAAACGATTAGCAGGCAAGAGTGCATAGAGCTGTCCTTTTCGATAAATCATCAGCGAAGCATCTTGAAACTTATCTGCATGATAATCCATATAGGAACGATTGAAGAGAAATGTAGCTTGACGAGAATTCTCGACAAACTCATTCCATTCTCGTGTTTGTTCTTGCGTATATTGCTTTACTTCAAACATTTTATATTAGGATTGAAGAATAGAAGTTGTTCAATGGCTTCTTTTATAAGAAACAATTGATTGACTTTTATTCCTTCTTAGAACGTTTATAGTTAAGGAACTCTTTGTATTCGCGAACATAATCATCCTCATTAAATGGGTCTTCCGCTAATACAAGGCACACTGCACCCGATGAAAAATCATCGAGCGTGCGCCATATATCAGTCTCAACTAAGAGTCCTTGATATGGATGATTCAAGAGGAATGATTGCTTAACGTGTCCATTATCGAGTGTAACGTTAAAGGATCCACTAACAGCAACGATGAACTCTCTGCAATGCTTATGAGCATGACCACCACGGCTGGCACCTGATGGCACGTCGTATGTCCAATAAACACGAGAAACATTGAATGGAATATCCTTCATACCCTCTGCAATAGAGAGATTGCCACGTGGGTCAACCATCTTCTTCAAAGAGATAATCTTTCCTATTGAAACCTTAGTTTCTTTCATTCTTAATGGTCTTTTGACTTTAAAGTCCTTTACTTCTTCATGTAAGGGTCTGTACCCAATACTGTTGTTGCAACACGTTTAGCTTTATTACGAAGAGCAACCATATCAGCTCCAACTTCACCATAGCAGAGTGCTACACCCATACGACGGCCAACGTGAGCAACTGGTTTACCAAAGATTCGTAAACGTGTTCTATCTTCGTTGCATGCATCTAATAGGTTGTATGATAATGGCTTATCTGTCTCTATTGGAGAAAGAATTACAGCTGAACAACCTGCGTGCTCAAGATGAATTGCAGGGATAGGAAGTCCCATTACAGCACGGAAATGAAGTTCGAACTCACTGAAGTTTGTAGTGTGTGCTAATGTTACCATACCAGTATCATGTGGACGAGGCGATAGTTCAGAGAAGATTACTTCTCCAGTTTTTGTCAAGAAGAACTCTACTCCCCATATACCATAACCTGTCAGTGCTCGTGTTACCTCGTTGGCAATATGCTCTGCTTGATGTAATGCTTCTTCAGAGATAGCGTATGGCTGCCAGCTCTCACGGTAATCGCCACCTTTCTGTATGTGTCCGATAGGTGGGCAGAAGAGGGTAGGACCATTTTTCTGTGTCACTGTAAGCAAGGTAAATTCACTATCAAACTCAATAAATTCTTCAATAATAACCTCTTTCACATCCCCACGTGCACCTTCTATAGCATTTTTAAATGCTTCTTCAAGCTCTTTGTCATTGTGTACATAACTCTGACCATGTCCGCTTGAACTCATCAACGGCTTAACAACACATGGGAAACCAATCTCGTCAGCAGCAGACTTAAACTCTTCATATGTCTTGGCATAGAAATATTTGGCTGTTCTTAACCCCAAATCTTGTGCAGCAAGATCGCGTATCGCACGGCGGTTCATCGTGAAGTTTACGGCACGTGCAGATGGTGCAACTTGTATTCCACGCTCTTCGTAATCAAACAAACGCTCTGTTCTAATTGCTTCAATCT
>CAMUQM010000084.1 GCA_947095945.1 uncultured Prevotella sp. | reverse complement strand
TGGTGCATTCGGACAATCATCGCGGTGAATCTTTATACCTCCACTGACTGTCACAAAGCCAAAGACTGGATCGCCATAGATAGGGTGGCAACACTTAGCAAGTGAAAAGTCCAAACCTTTGAGGTTTTGGTCAATGACAAGAACATCATCATTCTTCTTCAAATACTCTGTTGTAGGATTCTCAAACTCAAAGTTCTCTGCACTCTCTGCCTCTTTTGGCTGATTGAGGTTGTGAACATGATTGTAAGCCTTCTGATACTCCTCGATAACATGGTTAGGATCAAGCTTCTCATCAGCTATCTGCTTATAGAATTCAGATACCTCTTTGAAGCCCAACTTACGAATGAGGTATCCCATGGTAGAGTCTTCAATCTCAATCTTCTTATTCTTAAACCTACGTTCGAGCAACTCTTTGGCGTAAAGACCATCTTTGATTTGCGTTTCCTTTAATGCAAGACGTATCTTTGCTTTTGCGCGCGAAGACTTACAGATGTTCAGCCAATCACGATTAGGCTTCTGCGTTGTTGAGGTTAGAATCTCAACAGAGTCACCACTATGTAATTCGGTACGGAAGGAAACATTCTTGTCATTAATTTTTCCTCCGACACATTGATTTCCTATCTTAGAGTGGATATGATAAGCAAAGTCGAGAACCGTCACACCCTTAGGGAACTTTAATAGGTCACCCTTTGGAGTAAAAACATAAATCTCCTTTTCGTAAAGATCAGACTTAAACTCGTCCATCACCTCAAGGTTATTACCAGCCTCAAGTGCTGAACGAATAGATGCCAACCAACTATCCATTCCGCCTTCTGCCTTCACTCCCTTGTATCTCCAGTGTGCAGCAAGACCGTGTTCGGCAATCTCATCCATACGCTCTGTACGAATCTGTACTTCAACCCATTTCTTATCAGGACCAAGCACAGTGATGTGCAAACATTCGTAACCATTAGATTTTGGTACAGAAAGCCAGTCACGCAGTCGCTTTGGATTAGGCTGATACATATCCGTTACAATAGAATATGCCTGCCAACATTGCATCTTCTCCTTATCTTCTGGTGAATCAAGAATGATACGAATGGCAAAGAGGTCATAGATTCCTTCAAAGCCACACTTCTGCTTCTTCATCTTCTGCCAGATAGAATGGATTGACTTTGTTCTACCTTTAATATGAAACTTTAGTCCTGCAGCTTTAAGTTGCTCACTAACAGGAGTAATAAAGCTACTTATATAAGCATCACGCACTTTCTTAGTGGCGTTCAACTTGTCTTTTATATGATAGTATGCATCATGCTCAAGATACTTCAAAGAAAGGTCTTCTAACTCGCTTTTCAGTTGGTATAAACCTAACTTATGCGCCAATGGGGCATAAAGATAACTTGCTTCTTCGGATACCTTTCGCTGTGCTTCCTTATTATCGACATCACGAATCTGCCGCATAAGATTGACACGGTCAGCAATCATAATCAAGATGACACGCATATCTTCTGCGAAAGACAGCAGAAGGTTTCGGAAGTTTTCACTCTCAATAACAGGTGTTTTCTTATAAAGTGTCTGAACACGTATAAGCCCATGGATAATCTTCGAAACACCATCACCATACAACTTACTGATTTCATCAAGTGAAAGGATTTCTTCCTGAACACTTTGATACAGAAGAATTGCAATGACAGAATCACGATTCAAACCGATATCCTTTACTGCAATAGCTGCAGTCTGCAAAGAGCAAAGAATAGGGTTGAGCCCAAATATATTGCGCTGGATACTATTGTCTGAAACAATCTTACTCAGGTGTTCGCTCAGTTTAGGAAGATCAGTCTTATAAAACGTTTGCCCGAGTGTCTTTTTTAGTCCTTCGAGTATCTGTTCAGATAATTCTCTTTCTTTATCCGTATAAATGAATTTCTCTTCCATAGGCATAATACATTCTATTTTTCAGAGGCAAAGATACAAAGAAAATCGATATTATTAAGAATTAATGTGTCAAATAGTTTCTTTATTTCGGTTTAATTCGTTATTTTTGCAGTTATAATACAATCTTTTTAATACCTTATTATTATGTTGAAGAAAGAAGACCTAAAACAGATTCATGACAAAGGAATAAGTGAAGAACAGATTAACAGACAGTTGGAAGACTTTAAGAGAGGTTTCCCTTACTTGAAGCTTGAAGGTGCTGCAACACCAAAGAAAGGAGTTACAGTGCTTGATAAGAATGCTTGTGAGGTCGCTTGTCGTGCATGGAAAGATTATCAAACTCGTGGTCATAAGGTTGTCAAGTTTGTTCCAGCTTCTGGTGCAGCCAGTCGTATGTTTAAGGACCTTTTTGCATTCCTCAATGGAAGTAACGAGGCTCCTGTAAGTGATTTTGAAAAGGAGTTCTTCTCAAATATTCATCAGTTTGCTTTCTTTGAGGAGTTATCAGCTAAATGTCAGCAGCTGGAAGGTAAGACTATCGATGAGTTGGTAGCAGAAGGGCGATACAAAGCGGTTGTTGCTACGCTATTAAATAAGGAAGGATTGAATTACGGACAGCTACCTAAGGGCTTGCTGCTATTTCATTCTTATGACGATGGAATGCGTACTCCAATGGAAGAACATTTAGTGGAAGCTGCAAGATATGCGGAAAGTAACAAACAAGCACACGTACATTTCACCGTATCACACGAACACTTAGCATTCTTCAAACAAAAGGTAGCTGACAAGCGGGCTGGATTTGAAGCAAAGTTTCGTGTAAACTTTGATATTTCTTTCTCTGAGCAGAAACCAAGCACAGATACAATTGCAGTAAACCTTGACAATACTCCTTTCCGTAATGAGGACGACTCATTGTTGTTCCGTCCGGGTGGTCATGGCGCATTGATAGAGAATTTGAATGATTTGGATGCTGATGTTGTTTTCATCAAGAATATTGATAACGTAGTACCTGACCGCTTGAAGGAAGAAACCATCAGTTGGAAGATGATCATTGCAGGTAAACTTGTAGCCTTACAAGAGCGTGTCTTCGCTTATCTTCACAAACTGGAGGAAGGGAACTGTACACGTACAGAACTGAAAGAAATGGTTAATTTCCTGCAGAACGAGCTTTCTTGTGAGAAACATGATGTGTCTTCTTTAGATGATACAGCAATGGCAGAATACCTATATAAGAAGTTGAATCGCCCAATGCGTGTATGCGGTATGGTGAAGAATGTAGGTGAACCCGGTGGTGGTCCATTCCTTGCTTATAATCAAGATGGCACTGTTAGCCTTCAGATTCTTGAGAGTTCACAAATTGATAAGAATGATGATGCATCTATGAAGATGTTTACAGAAGGCACACACTTCAATCCTGTTGATCTTGTTTGCGCAATCAAAGATTATAAGGGCAATGCTTTTGACTTAACAAAGTATGTAGACAAGTCAACAGGTTTCATCAGTTCAAAGTCAAAGAATGGCCGTGATCTTAAGGCTTTAGAGCTCCCCGGTTTATGGAATGGTGCTATGAGTGATTGGAATACAGTCTTTGTTGAAGTACCACTTGGCACTTTCAATCCTGTAAAGACAGTCAACGACCTTCTACGCGAGCAGCATCAGTAAGCATTTTAATGGTAGGATTTCATTAAGTTCATTATAAACTCTATTATTCCCAACCCTTGGAATTTCGAAATCCAGTGGTTGGGAATATTGTTATGTACAATTGATATACATTAAATATTTGACATACAGATACTACCTCTCTACCTAATGATTCCTAAATATACACATATTAATTCCTCTTTATCAACAGAATAATATCAAAAAAGATAAGAGAAATCTTGTAAGGTTCAAATAAAAATTATACCTTTGCGGCACAAAAGACACATTTAATGATGTTTCACCTTATGAAACGTCGACACTATCAAATGTAATTTCCCATACATATTTATATGTTAAGCAAAGAAGAATTATTAGAGAAAGAAGTTTCTGAGCTTGAAGCTATTGCTCAGAGCACTGGTGCCGCTTATTCATCTGGAGATGATAAGGACAAGCTCGTTTATGCTATCCTTGATCGTCAAGCAGAAGAAGCGGGTACTGCACATCCCTTAGAATCAAAGCGTAAGCGTACCAGAATAGCACGAAAAGATACCGACAGGGTTTATTCGGTTCATGGTGAAGAAGGGGAAAATTTCGACGTACAGAAGAATAAGAATATGGCTACAAGTCAGCCATCATTATTCAAAGAGTTGCCTGAGTCAAAGAATGAAAAGACTGAAGAGAAATCTCCAGAAGAAATATTAGCATCCATTCCTAAGCATCGTGGTCGTAAATCTAAGGCTGAATTAGAAGCTATTGCTGCTGCTGAAGCTGCTATTAAAGCAAAAGCAGAAGAAACACAGCAGGTAGAAGAGCCTGTAGAGGAAGCACCAGTAGAGAATGTAGAACCATCTGCTCCAGAGGATTTCATCCCAGAGGATCAGTTCTCTAACGTACAAGCACAGGAAGAGAGTGAAGGTAAAGAAGAACTATTGGCACGCCTTCAGGAAAAGGTTAACGCACATAATATGAATATGGAACCTGCTGGTTATCCAGTATTACCTGATGGTATATGGGCTGGTGACCCGGGAGATGGAACCGACTTTATTCCTGTTGTTGACCTACCAATAGAGGATCAGGGTATTGTTCCAAACTACGATATGTTTGATCAGCCTACAACTCCTGCACAGATGCCATCAACTCCTGTCTATGATAATGTTCCAGTAGCAAATAATGCAAACTATGATTTCTCTGACATTATCAAGGCAAACGGTGTTCTTGAAGTAATGCCTGATGGCTATGGCTTCCTCCGTTCAAGTGATTATAACTACTTGTCATCACCTGATGATGTATATATTGCAAACAATCAGATTAAGCAGTTTGGCTTGAAGACAGGTGATGTTGTGGAGTGTCACGTGCGTCCACCACATGAAGGTGAGAAGTTTTTCCCACTGACAAGCATTGATAAGATTAACGGCCGTAAGCCTTCTGAGGTTCGTGACCGTATTCCATTTGAGCATCTAACACCGCTCTTCCCAGAAGAGAAGTTTACCCTCTGTGGTGATCCTCGTACAACCAATCTTTCAACACGTATTGTAGATCTCTTCTCACCAATCGGTAAGGGACAACGTGCTTTGATTGTTGCACAGCCAAAGACAGGTAAGACTATCTTGATGAAGGACATTGCCAATGCTATTGCAGCCAACCATCCAGAGGCTTACTTGATGATGCTCTTGATTGATGAGCGTCCTGAGGAGGTTACGGATATGGCACGAACAGTAAACGCAGAAGTCATTGCTTCAACATTTGATGAGCCTGCAGAACGCCACGTAAAGATTGCTGGTATCGTATTAGAGAAAGCAAAGCGCATGGTTGAGTGTGGTCACGATGTTGTTATCTTCCTTGACTCTATCACTCGTTTGGCACGTGCTTATAACACCGTAGCACCAGCATCTGGTAAGGTGTTGACTGGTGGTGTTGATGCCAATGCATTACAGAAACCAAAGCGTTTCTTCGGTGCTGCTCGTAATATTGAGGGTGGTGGCTCTCTGACCATCATTGCAACAGCCTTGATTGACACAGGTTCTAAGATGGATGAGGTTATCTTTGAGGAATTCAAGGGAACTGGTAATATGGAGTTGCAGCTTGATCGCAGCTTGAGCAATAAGCGTATCTTCCCTGCTGTTAACTTGGTTGCTTCAAGTACTCGTCGTGATGACCTCTTGCAGAATCGCACAACACTTGACCGCATGTGGATCCTCCGTAAGTATATTGCTGATATGAATTCTATCGAGGCAATGAACTCTATCCACGACCGAATGAGACGTACAGAGAACAATGAAGAGTTCCTGTTGTCTATGAATGATTAATGAAATAAAACTATTAAACTTGTTTTCTTTCTGAAAATAACAGGTTTATAGTACATGTAAATAATAAAAGTGTATCGAAAGTATGAAACAGTATTGTTTCCTTTTGATACACTTTTTTTGTTTATATGCAGTTTCTAACAAACACAGAAATTAGCCCTTTTGTCCTAATTTTTCACACCCTCCTTTTTAAAAGGGGCTTAATAGCATTCGAATTAACGTCTAATTGGCTTGCAAAAGATGCCCTTTTGAACGCTAACTAACGCCCTTTTGAAGCCTTACTAAGCACCTTTTAGAACGCCACTTCACAATCTACTGATTTACTGATAGTTATAAAGACACTTCGCAACCATGATTTTTCGTGTTTATAAACGCTAAGCACAACAACTTATGTAATGATTTTTCTAAAACCAAAACACTAAATTGCAAATGAATTCAAAACATAAAAATCACATTGATACAACAATGAATTTATGTCTCACTTCTTGATAAACCTAACATTTGAATAGCCAACAAGTTTATCAGTACGTCCTCCTTGCGGACGGAAATAAACAAGTGCCTGATAGCTATTTTCAGTTTGGTAATGACTATTATCTACTCTGAAAGAAGAGAGTCTGCCTTGTTCATCTGCAGCAAGAAATTGATAATTGTAATAACCCAACTTCAAAGGAACAACAGCCTCATAATATCCCCCTGTTTCATTATAAGTCATCTCATAAGCTGGTAGCAGACGACTACAAGTCCAGTCGCCATTCAAAAATATTCTGTAAGGGTAGGGAGATGGCGTGTTAAGCTGAAAGTGAGTCAGCATATAATCGCTCGTCGTATTTATCTCTACATTATCCGAGTTACGTATTAAGAATGCACCATCAGCATCCTCGTCATAGATATAGTTCAACAAAGGAGCAGTAGGGAAGAGATAGGCATGAAAATTCTTGCCGTCCCAACCGATTTTATCTACTCCCATAGAGGTTACATCAGTTGAGAGAATCTCAAACTTCCTATACTCATTACCCGCCCAAAAGATATAATCTTGATTATGCGACCACCGCAAACTATTTGACATGACATACTGCGGTTTGCTGTTCCAACGAGCATCGAGCCAGTTACGATTTTGTAATACAACCGTTTTAATCTGCTGTTGAGGGTTGCTTACCGTGTAATTACCATAATCAACCTGCATATCAGCCTGCTGATGCTCACGATTAATTGACTGATCCGTTTGTGTTGTAATATTCAAGCTAACCCCCATAGAACTCTCTACTGGCTCTGTAAGCATAAAACAAGCCGTAAGTAAAGGGCGGTCAGAATTATTATCATCGTCATCATATATATAAAGACGATAATTACCTGACAACTTAGGACGACACTTATCATTAGGAATATCCAAATGATAATGTGTATAAAGTGTGTTTGTAAGTGTAGATTCCTTTACATCATCTATTGTGTTTCCAGTAATAAAACCATCTACGACATCACTCTCAAAGAGTCCGACAGAAGGTTTCCAATCTGCCTCACAATGTTCTAACCGATAAGTCAAACGGCGATAAGTATGCGTAAGGTCATCAAAGTCTATGCTTATCTTTCCACCATTAAGTACCATGATTGGTAAATCCATCCACTTCTGATTAGCAACAACCTGCAATGAACGAATATTATCGTCATTGATTTGATGTCGCTGTGCAAAGATAGAAAGAGGGAAAAGACAAGCTAAACAATAGATGAATATAAAGACTAATCGCTTCATTCTTCTTTGCTCAATAAATCTTTGAGGAAGCTATCGAGGTCATTATCTAAATCATGCATGAGGTCGCCACCTATAATAACAATGTCGTCATCAACAAGATAAAGTTCTGCAATATTGTTCCTATCATCATCCTCAAGAATGAAACTATAAGGCTTCATGATTGACATATTCTCTATTACGTTCTTAATACGATTGAGTTCTGAACGCAAAATAGCAGCTGCTTCCTGATAAAATTTATCACTCTTATTATCAATCCATTGACCTATGACACAGCGAGTAATTTCGTTATCGCCATCGTCAAAAGCCATAAGATCACCACTATCTTGTGATACTCGCAAATGAATATCTGTCATTGGCATATCACAATCATTAGCAGTAAATTTCTGTG
>CAMUQM010000083.1 GCA_947095945.1 uncultured Prevotella sp. | reverse complement strand
CCAGCGGTATTGCTTCCCTCATATTGGGTTATATCCTGCTTTATTTCATCGGTCAAGTACATTTCCTTGGATAAACTGTTACTTCCCTGTAGTCACAATTTTATCAAAATGTTATGAGAAAGTTTTTCAACTGCTTAGCACTATTTTTGATTGCATTGCCTTTCTTGAGTTGCCAAGCTAAAAAGGCGGAAACAGATGTTCCGAAGTGGATTCGATCTATGGTAAGTGAGAGTAAGAATAGAAGTGTTGAGACAGACTTTACAAACATATTGTCTGACAAACGTGTTCCTTACATCGGTTATATTGGAACTGACTATCAGAAGTTCTCAATAGACATCCAAATGGTTCAACGAAAGAGCGACAATCAATATGCTCTCAGTGGCATTACCATTGTCAAGAACAACCGTTGTAACTTTCGTGGAACCATTGATATTATTGAGAACAGAGAATTTACTCACCCCACGTACGGTGTGGACGACTCTATGAAGGGGCAGTTCAAACGACGTGGATGTAGTATTGCGAAATACAAGTTAGATGAAGATGCCAACCAGACTGGAAGCGGTGTATTCTCTGGTTATCTGCTATTCTATTGGTATGAGACCAACGATGGCAAGCTCGTTTATGACGACATTGATGACTTTTCCGACTCCTATTGCAACAACCAATATGCAGGTACATGGAAAAGCAACAAAACGAAAAAGAGCAAACCATGTGCATGGGGGCAATATCGAATCCCAAATAGTGGAGATCTTGACATAGGTGCAGGAGAGTTTTCAGTCAATCCTAAGTATTCAAAAAATGGCTGGGAAAAGATGTAAAGGACAAGCAATCTAACGAAATATCTTTCGTTCTGACTTTGAAACAACCGAGAATCTTACGTCATTTCTCTTTCACAAAGAAAAGACCCATTCTTGTGAAGACGATCTTATAAGAGAATGTGTCAAAAGTAAACTGAACCCCAAAAAGACAAATACTTTTTGGGGTTCAGTTTACTTTTGACACATCTCTTTTTGTCACTTATGCCCTCTTTTTTGATTTCAGACTTTTTCTTCATGAAAAGAAATCCGAGATGTTAGTATCTTACTAAGAATCAGTTTTTTGCAACAACAGCCTTGAAGCTCATGTCAAGCCCCTTGACACTATGTGTAAGTGCACCAAAAGAAATGAAATCAACTCCAGCTTTTGCATAAGGAATCATTGTGTCAAAGGTAATTCCACCACTTGATTCCGTTTCACAGCGGCCAGCAACAATTTCAACTGCCTTGCGAGTGTTCTCTGGCGTGAAGTTGTCAAACATAATACGATCACAACCTTCATTCAAAGCCTCTTCTAACTCTTTGAAGTTTCTTACCTCACATTCTATCTTGAGGTCTTCCTTACCATGATCCTTGCAGTACTGTTTTGCCTTAGAAATCGCATTATGTATACCTCCACAAAAGTCAACATGGTTGTCTTTCAAGAGAATCATATCAAAGAGACCAATACGATGATTCATTCCACCGCCAATCTTCACAGCCTCCTTTTCCAACATTCTCATTCCTGGAGTTGTCTTACGCGTATCAAGAACGCGTGTCTTCGTACCTGCATCAATAAGTGCCTGCTGGTATTTGTGGGTCATCGTTGCAATGCCGCTCATACGCTGCATAATGTTAAGCATAAGGCGCTCTGTCTGCAACAAGCTTTGCGTTTTACCCTTCACACTCATCGCAACATCACCAGATTTCACACGTGTACCATCTTCTATATAAACTTCCACTTGCAATTCTGGATCGAAAAGTCGGAACACTCTTTTAGCAACCTCAACTCCTGCTAAGATTCCTTCTTCCTTGATTAGCAATCTACTTTCGCCCATAGCATCTGCAGGGATGCAACAAAGCGTTGTATGATCACCATCGCCAATATCCTCACTAAAAGCGAGTTCGATAAGTTTATCGTTAAGTTCTTCTACTGACAACATAATAATATGATTAAATTATAAACCTAAACTATTTGATATATCCAACATTCTATGGATTGACTTGACAGCTTTCTTCGCCATCTCTGGCTCTACCTCGATAGCTGGCCATTCATACTTCAAGCAATTATACAGCTTCCTCAAAGTAATATACTTCATATACTCACACTCGTTACAAGGGCTATCACTATCATTTGGAGGAGCAGGTATGAAGGTCTTTTGCGGAGCCAATCGCTGCATCTCGACAAGAATACCACTCTCCGTCACCACAATAAACTCTTGAGCATCATTCGAAACACTATATTTCAGTAAGGCAGACGTACTTCCAACCTTGTCAGCCAAACTAATTACAGCTGGTGGACATTCAGGATGAGCCAGAACCTTTGCTGCTGGATGTTCACGCTTTAACTGTTGAATCTTCTCTACAGAGAATCTCTCATGAACTTCACAAGCTCCATCCCAAAGCAACATCTTGCGTCCAGTTTGTTCGCTAATATAATGTCCTAAGTTCTTATCTGGTCCGAAAATGATAGGAGTATCCTTTGGTAAAGACTCTACAATCTGCTTTGCATTACTGCTTGTTACCACAACATCAGTCACAGCCTTGGTTGCAGCTGTTGTATTAACATAGCTAATTACCGTATGATCAGGATGAGCCTTTACGAACTTCTCAAACTCATCAGCTGGACAACTTTCTGCTAATGAACAAGAAGCATTGAGGTCAGGAACAAGTATTGTCTTTTCAGGACATAGGATTTTATTTGTCTCGCCCATGAAATGTACACCACACATAACGATGATGTCGGCATCGGTAGAAGCAGCCTTCTGTGCTAAAGCCAAGCTATCTCCAACAAAATCAGCCAACTCCTGAATTACGCCTTCTGTGTAATAATGTGCCATGATAAGTGCATTCTTCTCCTTACACATTCGGCGTATTTCAGCCTTTACATCTATCCCTTCTGGAATAGGTTCATCTATAAAACCCTGTTCCAGCCATTTTTTATCTATCATTCTGTTTTATGTTATACAATAATTATTGTGTATCTCGTATTATATTTCTATTTTCTTTTACTACTTCTTGTCATAAGCATGCTTCGGATAATCTACCGTGTAGTGTAATCCTCGGCTTTCCTTTCTCTCTATGGCTTGTCTTGTTATGAGATAACCAACATTTATCATATTACGAAGTTCGCATATATCCTTTGTTGCCGTAACACGCTTAAAGAGGTTTTCTGTCTCCTCATACAAGAGGTCAAGCCTTGCCCAAGCACGCTTTAAGCGTAAATCACTACGCACAATACCAACATAGTTGCTCATGATTTCGCCTACTTCCCTAATACTTTGTGTGATTAAGACATGTTCTTCATTGGTCATTGTTCCCTCATCATTCCACTCAGGTATATTCATGTTAAAATCATAGTTATCTATTACATGAAGTGCATGTTCTGCTGCAGACTTAGCATAGACAACTGCTTCTATCAGCGAATTGCTGGCAAGACGGTTTCCTCCATGCAGCCCCGTACATGAACATTCACCAACAGCATAGAGTCTGTGAATGGAACTTTCAGCATTCAAATCAACCTTTATGCCACCACAGATGTAATGAGCACTGGGACAAACAGGAATATATTCTTTTGTTATATCAATACCAACACTCAAACACTTCTCATAAATATGTGGGAAATGACGTTTTGTTTCTTCGTCATCTTTATGTGTTAAGTCAAGGCATACATGGTCAAGTCCGTGAATCTTCATCTCATGGTCAATGGCACGTGCGACGATATCACGCGGTGCAAGAGAAAGACGTTTATCATACTTCTGCATAAACTCCTGACCATCTGGAAGTCGCAACACTCCACCATAACCACGCATAGCCTCAGTAATCAAAAATGCTGGGTGCGTCTCGGAAGGATTATAAAGAACCGTAGGATGGAACTGCACAAACTCCATATCTTTTACTGTTCCCTTAGCACGATAAACCATTGCAATACCATCGCCAGTTGCTATCACAGGGTTAGATGTCATTGCATAGACAGCTCCCACACCTCCTGTTGCCATAAGTGTTACCTTACTCAAAAAAGTATCAACTTTTTGAGTATCAGGATTAAGGATATATGCACCATAACATTCGATGTCTGGTGTTCTGCGAGTCACTGTCATCCCCAAGTGATGTTGCGTAATAATCTCAACAGCATAGTGATTCTCAAATACTCTAATATTCGGATTTTCCTTCACAGCCTCCATCAATCCACGCTGTATTTCAAATCCAGTATCATCAGCATGATGAAGTATACGAAAATCACTGTGCCCACCTTCACGATGAAGGTCGTATGTTCCGTCTTTATTCTTGTCAAAGTTAACACCCCATTCAACAAGCATTTTGATTGCCTCAGGCGCATTACAAACAACTTGTTTCACAGCCTCAGGGTCAGAAATATAATCACCAGCGACCATCGTATCGTTGATGTGCTTTTCAAAATTATCTATGGCAAGGTTCGTTACCGCTGCTATTCCTCCTTGTGCTTTAGCTGTATTGGCTTCGTCCAAAGAAGTTTTGCAAACAAGGGCAACCTTTCCTTTACCACTATTTGCCACACTCAGTGCATAACTCATTCCTGCTATACCACTACCGATAATCAGGAAATCGAAATTGTGTATCATAAGATTATTTCGTCTGATATCAAAAAATAAGTCGGTACAAAAGTAATAAAAAATATTATAACTATGGACAAAAACCGTGTCATTCTATCCAAATAAAAGGAATGTATGCTTATTCAAAAAGGTTGAGTTTATTCTCTCTTGCCTTACTCAAAGACAAAATCTTTTGTTGTTGCTCCTTGTATCCTGCTCGTAACTTTTCGTAAGTAGCATCCAGTTCTTCGCAAAAACGTCTACGCTCTCTGTCATTGAGCAATATGGCTGCAATAGAAGGGTTGATAGATGCATCCTTAACCCATACAACTGGTGCATCGTATAACGGAGCTATCTTTAGGGCAACATGAAGCTGAGAGGTAGTTGCACCACCAATCATGACAGGAATATTCAGACCTGCTTCCTTGAAAGCTACAATACTATTTACCATCTCCTGCAGACTTGGTGTAATCAGACCAGACAATCCTATCAAGTCTACATTTTCTTCCTTTGCTTTCTTAATAATTTGGTCAGCTGCCACCATAACGCCTAAGTCTATCACCTCATAGTTGTTACAACCCATCACAACACCCACAATATTCTTTCCGATATCGTGTACATCGCCCTTTACGGTAGCCAATAGCACTTTACCAGCAATAGCCTTACCACCAACTTTCTCCTTTTCAATATAAGGCTGAAGAATTGCTACAGCATCTTTCATCGTACGAGCTGTCTTGACAACCTGAGGCAAAAACATCTTACCTGCACCAAATAGATTGCCAACTTCATTCATACCATCCATTAATGGACCTTCTATAATATTCACAGCGTGTGGATATTCTTCCAATGCTTCGTGAATATCCTCATTCAAATAGGTTGAAATACCCTTACGCAATGCATATTTTAATCTGTCTTCCAAAATGTCATTACGCCAAGCTTCTTGTGCTACCTCCTTTGTAGAACCACCATTCTTTTGCGCTTCCTGTTCCTCAAGAATCTTATTAGCCAGTTCAATCAGTAGTTCGTCGGCTCCTTCTACCCTATTCAGAACAACGTCTTCAATTATCTTTAAATGGTCTTCTGGTATATCAGCATAGGTCACTTTCGTTGCAGGATTGACAATACCAAAGTCCATACCCACCTGAATGGCATGATAAAGGAATACTGCGTGCATAGCCTCGCGGATATAGTTATTACCACGGAAGCTGAACGAAAGGTTACTTACACCACCACTGACGTGAGCACCTAAAAGATTATTCTTTATCCATTGCGTAGCACGAATGAAGTCGACCGCATAGTTATTATGCTCCTTCATACCCGTACAGATAGCAAGGATATTTGGGTCAAAGATAATGTCTTGAGATGGGAAACCAACTTTCTCTGTAAGAATCTTATAGGCTCTATTAGCTATCTCAATACGGCGTTCAAAACTTGCAGCCTGCCCTTCTTCGTCAAAGCACATTACAACAACAGCTGCACCAAAGCGTAGTACATCCTTTGCGTGTTGAATAAAGGCTTCTTCACCTTCCTTCAACGAAATAGAGTTGACAATCGCCTTTCCCTGTACACACTTCAAAGCTGATAGAACAACCTTCCAATCTGATGAGTCAATCATCAATGGAACACGTGCAATTTCAGGCTCTGATGAAATCATATTGACGAAATGAACCATCTCTTCTTTTGCTTCCAACAGACCATCATCCATGTTAATATCCAATACCAATGCACCATCATCCACCTGTTTACGAGCAATGGTCAGTGCTTCCTCGTAGTTCTTCTCTTTGACTAAGCGGAGAAACTTACGACTTCCAGCAACATTACAACGCTCACCAACATTCACAAATGATATCTCTGGCGTCAATCGGAACTGCTCAAGTCCTGATAGAATCATCTCCTTTGGTGCATCAGCTGGTATATGAGGTTTCTTTCCCTCAACAACCTTTACGTAGCCAGCAATAAACTCTTCCGTTGTTCCACAACAGCCACCAATAATATTCACAAGACCGTCATCCACAAATGAAGCCATCTGTGGGACCATAATTTCTGCTGTTTCGTCATATTGACCCATTGAGTTTGGTAAGCCAGCATTCGGATGAATACTGATATAATAAGGTGCTTTAGCAGCCAACTCCTTCAAATAGGGGCGCATCTGCTCTGCTCCAAACGAACAGTTCAGACCAACAGAAAAGATAGGATAAGACGATACTGATGCAAGGAATGCATCAAGTGTCTGACCACTAAGCGTTCTACCAGAGAGGTCAGTTATCGTCACCGAAATCATAATAGGCAGGTTGACACCTGCCTTCTTCATCTCTGATAATGATGCATCAATCGCCACCTTAGCATTAAGTGTATCGAAGATTGTCTCAATCAATATAGCATCAATGCCACCTTCTATCATCGCTGCCACCTGCTCGCTATAAGCATCAAACAGTGCATCATACGTAAGGTCACGCTTAGCAGGGTCGCTTACGTCTGGCGACATAGAACAAGTCTTGTTCGTAGGTCCAATACTTCCTGCAACAAAACGAGGTTTATCGATGGTTGAAAATTCATCAGCACACTTACGTGCAAGCTTTGCTCCAGCAAAGGCTATATCACGGGAGAAACTCTCCATGTGATAATCTGCCTGCGAAACACGCTGTGCAGAAAAGGTATTTGTACTGATAATATCTGCTCCGGCCTCTAAATATCTACGATGAATTTCCTCTATAATATCAGGGCGTGATAGATTCAGCATATCATTATTACCCTGATAATTGAGCATCTGTAAAAGTTCAAGGTCACCACGGAAATCCTTCTCCGTCAAGTTATATCCTTGAATCATAGTGCCCATAGCACCATCTAAAATCAGTATCCTATCTTTAATGTTATCCCTTAACTTCATTACCTTTTTAATAGTGCTTCTTTGCCCGATCCATTTCTCGTCGGTCCTCCTTCTCTTTTAGTGTTTGGCGTTTATCGTATTCTTTCTTACCTCTTGCTAAGGCTATGTCAACCTTTGCTCGTCCGTTCTCATCAATAAAGATAAGTGTTGGAATAATAGTGAAACCCGGAGTCTTTAAATCGGCTTCAAGGTTGCGTATTTCTTTTCGGTTCAATAGGAGTTTACGAGGACGTTTTGCCTCATGATTGGCATACGACCCATAGAAATAAGGAGATATGTTCATTCCCTGAACCCACATTTCACCTTTTGTTATATAGCAGTAAGAATCAACCAACGAAGCCTTACCAGCACGGATAGACTTTATCTCTGTACCAGTAAGGACAATACCTGCTGTGTAAGTATCAACAAAGAAATACTCAAAAGAAGCTTTCTTGTTTCTTATCTGTACAGGTGATTTCTTTCTTTTCTCTTGTTGTTCCTTATTCATTCTTCAATTGTTGCAAAATTCTCAATATGGTCATC
>CAMUQM010000082.1 GCA_947095945.1 uncultured Prevotella sp. | reverse complement strand
TGTTTTTCTGTCTATAAGAATTTGTGGCATTTTTGTCTCCTTTAAATTTTATTCAGTTATGATTATGGCGAAAGTAAATTTCAAGAATCTTACAAAGTTAAAATTAGCCCTTAACTTCATAAGGGACAAGATTAAAAGAACTTCCTCTATAAAACGAGGGGTTGAAGTCCAAATGCCTACTTCCTATGGTAAATTTAAATTAATTCCTTTCTTGCAGATTGGGACAAAGAAAGAGCACGTTGTACTTTTTAAGGGCAATTTGACAGATGATAGCCCGCTCCTCGTTAGAATGCACTCAAGCTGCGCTACGGGAGATATTTTTTCATCGATGCGCTGTGATTGCGGAGAGCAATTGCATAAAGCAATGGAACTCATTGAAAAAGAGGGAAGAGGTCTAATTCTTTACCTCAATCAAGAAGGAAGAGGTATTGGATTAATGGAAAAAATGAGAGCATACAAACTTCAAGAAGAAGGTTTTGATACAATTGAGGCAAACTTAAAGTTGGGACATAACGCAGATGAGCGTGATTATAGTATAGGTGCTGAAATATTAAAACAATTAGGGGTTACAAAAATCCGCTTATTGACCAATAATCCAGATAAGTCAATAAGCTTGTCACGTTGTGGAATAATAGTTACTGATACTATTCCTTTAGAAATTGCTCCAAATAGCTACGATATAAAATATCTTATGACAAAGCGAGATAGAATGGGGCATAAATTACATTTATAGAAAAAATACCGTATAAGCAATATATAGAAATATTTCCTTATACGGTATAACTAACATTTACAATATAACTTTCAACCAAAAAGAGGAAGGAACACAATCTATCTCCTTATTCCTGAATGCTGTGTGGGTTGTTGCATAAGGTTTTGTTTCTCTTTCCATTGCTCATATTTCATTTTAAACCAATCTACCACCGGTAGTTCATCAATAAACAACTGCCATTTGTTCTTGCGCTCTGCACGAACTACATTCTTAATATAAGCAACAGATTGTTCGGTATCAAACTTGCGATTATGCTGCTTAGAATAAAGCGAGCCACTGAAACTGACCTTTTTGAAACATGCAATGGCTCGTATCAAGTGCGTAGCAAAACCCATTTGCAAACATTCACGCACGATAGCCTTAATATCAGCAAGGTAAGGGATAAGTTCTTCCAACTTTTTATCTTCCGATTGCTTGTTAGTAGCATATTGAGCTAACTTGTATTTTAGGGTCTCCACCTGCTGTTTATACACCATTTCTGAAGTTGTCATTTGCTTTTTGAGCGTAGAGATATTCCCTTCCAAAGTAGTCTTATCTGCTTTAAGCTGCTTATTTTCTTCTTCTAATCGCTTTACCTTATTACTTCCGAAAAGAGAAGATACGCTATCAGTAATGGCTGTTGTTGCATTTACGGCAGAGCTTTTGAGTTTTTCCATCTTAATATCCCGTTTTACCTCTTTGAGTTCCGACTGTAACTGTCCCTTGTTCGTTTCAAGTGTTTGTAGTTCGCTTTGCAGGTTCTCTGTTTCCCCAATGAGTGATTTATAATACTCTGAGGTAGAAATGTGTTTAGCTTCCGATCCGTCAATACCACGTTCTAAGCCATACTTATTCATCAGTTGAGCATAGCTATCTTGATAATTCTTTAATTTATTCCGTACCATCACATCATCAGCGCACAACCGAGTTGTACCAGCTTTCTTCTTTCGGTACTTCCGCTTACCGCTCTCTTCCTCTTTCTTGGCTTTCCTTCGCTCACAGGTAACAATAGGTACAATCGTAGCATGGATGTGTGGCGTGTGTTCATCCATATGCAGGACTGCCGACACCACATTATCTTTGCCGTATGTTTCCTGTAACCATTGTATATTGTCTTGACACCAACTATCAAGTTGCCCTTTATCCTCTATACGTTTCATATCCTCGAATGTACCTGTGAGTAACACACGGATAGCCCTTACTTGGTTCTTACCAATCTTGCGAGTGATGCCAGCCGTATTGATGCGATGGCTTATTGCTTCACTTCGGGAGTGGATTCCATCAGGAAACTCAATGAGTTCTTTGTTTAGATGAGTGCGACTTTCATCTGCATTCTTAGGATGAATAGTGCGCTCTATATGAGCAGACATACCCGTGTCGGCTCCTTTTGCTTTCTCTAAATGTAGTACTGCGTATCCCATAGTTGTCTTGAATTATTTGGTTTTAAGTTTAGGTTGATGATTCTCTTCGGGGTTTCAAAAGGGGCTTCCCCTTTGCTCATTGGTCATTTTTAGCAGAGGAGTGTAACGGCTGCGTAAAGAAAATGCCCTAATGAGCTATGGTATTTCGCTTGTGAAATATCCATAGGGCAGTAAGCGAGGAGTTATAGCCCTTTTCCCTTTCGTTGTTGTTGAGTGGTAATAGGCTTGTCACAAAGTAGGTCGTTAATGTCCTTATACTTTGAGTAAGCCACGGAGCCATCTTCTACCTTTGCACCTAACTCTTTAGAGAGTTCAACGTAGGCTGTTTGACCAGCCCTATCGTTGTCGAAAAGACAAACGATGTGTGCGTAGGAGGCTAAAAAGCTCTTTACCTTTTGCAAGTTGGTGACAGAGTTAAGGATAATAATGTCCGAAACTCCAGCTGGCTTGCCATCATTAAGGGTTAAGATACCCTTGCCTTGCTTTTGCAAGGTCATATAAGAAAGGTAGTCCATAAAACCCTCAAATATCAAACAGATGTTGGCTTGCTCTTGTGCCTTGACAATTGTAAATGATTTAGGT
This sequence comes from uncultured Prevotella sp., assembly GCA_947095945.1. Lineage (GTDB taxonomy): Bacteria > Bacteroidota > Bacteroidia > Bacteroidales > Bacteroidaceae > Prevotella. The sequence goes on along the minus strand of CAMUQM010000082.1, from coordinate 5,347 downwards.
GCTATGCAGCCTTTGAAGAAAGAGTTGCGCAGTTCGTAGCCACCAATCTTGTTAGCAAAGCCTATAGCAAAGTAGGTTTTATCCTTATAGGTAAAATGTAGTTCTACACATTCCTTTTGAGCTATCGCAATATCCACTTTGCGCTCCGCGAGGTAACGAAGTAAGGCAGGGTGAGATAGTTCGCAGACTTCTATGTTCTTAAAAGCAGGTTCTTCTGGAGTAGTAATCCTTGTAGGTTGGTAGGAGTGATAGTTCATAGTGGATATGCCTGGAGCTGACTTTTCTATTTGTGCAAGCAGATAGGAAATATCTCTTGAATGATATAACTCTTCTGCAAGTGCGATGATACTACCACCTTTGCCAAGTCCGAAGTCATACCAAAGGTTGAGCTTTGTGTTTACCTTGAATGATGCCTGTGTTTCGTTTCTAAATGGCGATTTATAATATAACTTCTCGCCACTAATTTTGATAGGTGTATGCCCTATACTTTGCAGAAAGTCCTGCAATTTGATATGTTTTGCTGTTTCAATGTTCATAATTGTACGGCTTAGATGTTGTTAGAAAATTGATGATTTGATGAGTTTACTTGTAAGTGCTTGATAATGAGTGTTTATATTATACATCAACTCTTCATCAAAAAAATAAACTAAAGGGGAAGTGATGCTTGTGCAACTATATCTTTACTTCGTTATTTCACGGTTTCATCTTATCACTATTTACCAGATAAGATATTTTTTCTTGGGGAGCAAGTTGTACTTTTGTGCAGACAAAAGTGCTTGCTACTTCAGGAAGTAGTGAAATCGCTACTCTATGTTCTCAGGATTTACTGCTTACCAAAAGAGAAACTTGGCACCATAGTACACTATTTCTCTTTTGGACAGCAATTATACACTTCATCCATGATTTATTTCTGATGGATTTCTGATGAGCATTTATTCTCCTTATATTCAGTAGCTTATATTCTTGTTTCATCATTTCATCAAAATAATAGTATTTATTTCTCTGAAAGTTGTTCGAGAGTGACGGTGTAGTACCTGCCCATTCTCCTTACATCGGAATAATAGTTTGGGCGATTGAAGTCTATCTGGTAGGTGGTGTAGCAAAGTGTATTGCTTGCTGGCTGCAATTTCCAAATATCTTGTACTATCTTTCGCACATGGCTTTTCTCAGCTTTCACTTGCGTATAGTTGAGTAGCGTAACTATGTCGTTTAGGCAGAAAGAATACTCTTTAATATTCATCTGCTTCATGATGTCAATGGCAAGTTCTGCCATTTCAATCTCCAACTTGTTACGATTGCTCCTAATAATTCGTTTTAAAGCTGGTGTTTCCGTGAGTTTAGGATTGAACCACATACGGCTTTCTTCTTGGGTACTTAGTGTGCGATGCTGGAGAAAAAATAGGAAGGCAGGTATTTCTTCTTTGAGCTTCTTGAGAAAATCCGTATCATCAGATTGCAGCTTTTCTATTTTTCTCACCCAATAGCGGGTTTCTCCCATGTCTATGATAAGAGGGAGATACTCGTTGTTGGAGCAGAGTACAAATTTGGAAAAGAAAGCTATTTCAGAGCGGTCTTTTCCTTTGGCCTCCACCTTGTAGGTATGTGTGGTACTTAGGTTCTTTAGTCGTTCACTGTCTTCCCTACGGTTAAGCAGCACTTCATCTACTACGATGATGAGCTTTCCTGCCCAGTCGGCATTGAACTGACTGCGGAAGTCTTCATTGGTGTTAAAGGTTACATTGTCCTTAAAAATGGCTTTAAGGAAGTTGAGAAAAGTACTTTTACCAGTATTGCGCTCCTCTGATACCAACAGAAGAATAGGTAATTTCTGAATGGGCTTTAGATAGAGCAGCTGCAAATAATCCATTCCTAACTCGTACTGTTCACCAAATATATGCGATACAAGGGCTTCTATGTGTGAGAATGTTCCTTCTTTGGGCTCATGGTCTATCGGCTCATAGAGATTGAGGAAGTTTGCTACAACTGGTTGATAGTTCACATGGTCTGGCAAGGTACAGAAGCCATTGTACTTAGGTACACTTGCCATAAAGTCCTTGCCATGGTCTTGGCGCAGCGTTTCGTTGTTCCATACGATACGCTTGCGTACAAAGCCACCTCCTAATTTGGGTTGGTCTACCAATTTATATAAGGTGGTACCAACTCGGATATATTCTTCCTTTTCCATAGTATTAGATTTTTGAGGTTGCGTTACCTAAGATTTTCTGCACATCAGACATTCTGTATCTGACCTTGTTCCCTACCTTTATAGGCTTCAGATAGTTCTTCTTGCCCCAATGCCATAAGGTAGCATCACAGACTCCACATAATTGTTTTACTTCTTCCTTAGAAAGAAAGCGTTCCTTACGTGATTCTTCAACGATGGTTGTAAGTTCGTCTTTTGCACGGTTAATAAGGTCGTTGGAAAATGCCAACAAATCCTCACCAGACACCTCTAATCGCACATGTGCGTTAGAGCCTTGAATGATAGATAAAATATCGGTCATATTTTTTAGACTCCACCAGCTTGTTTGACTTCCTGTTGTCGGTGGCTTGCAAACAAAAAGTCGCCACCTCGGTTGAGATGACGACTGCAAATTTATATCGAAAAATGATTGATTTTCAACGAATTGCAAAACGCTTAATTCGCTTAAATATTAAACGAATTAAACGAACTGTTATTAGGATAAAAAGGTCTTGAATTCATCTATTGAAGCACGGTCTTCTCCCTTATCCATCAACCTAATTCCTGTTTTTCCAATAGTCTCTGAAAGCTCTTTATAGGCATTTTGAACACCACGAAGTCCCACTAATTGAACGTTGTAATAGTCGGATAATGCTCTATGAAATGGCGCAATATCACATTCGTTAAGTAAGCCCCGTTCTTCCAAAGCAATTTTGAGATAAACAATATCTTTCTCTTTTGGCTTGGTTAATATTCTATTCCTTATCTTAGAAAGCAACTCTTCGTTTGCTTCTGGCTTTAAAAGTTCCTTCAAATTCCTTTCATCCTTTGGTCTGCCACGCTTCTTGTTGATAACATTGTTACTGTTACCATCAGAAGTTTTCGCTTCTTCCAATGCTGATTCAACAATTGTATCTGTGGATAAGGAATGTTTATACAATCTAAATTCCTCCCAATCTTCCTTGGTTCTTTCTCCAGAAGATATACTTTTATGAATAATGTATTTGACCAACAACGACAAAATCCATCTATGAACTCTATTAGTTTTATTATTATGAATAAGGCTCTCACCCTGTTCTACCATACACTCGTAACTTCTGCCATAATACAGCCATGCAAGCATAGCTGGTACAATGGAGTGTTTATCGATGTTATGGAACTCATTCACCAAGTTCTCTGCAAGATTTGAATTAGTCAAGATACCTTCCAAGGAAGAAAAGTCTTTCAGAGTATCGTTAGATATTCTCTTTTTTACAGCATCTTTGTATTTGGGAACTAACCTCACTACTAACATGAACACTTTCTGAAATCCTGCACTATCCTTACGGTTCATTTCTTCAACAAATGAACCATACTCTTTAGGATGTGTATCAAGCCACTCTTTTATTAGGCATTTAAACTCTTCAAATTTATCTGTCATACGGATTTAGTCTAAGATTTTAACCAAGTCTTTCTTCATTTCTTCATCAATATCTCTGTATCGCCTAAAGGCTTTACTTCCCTCTTTGTGTCCTGATAACGCTGAAACCAAATTAGGGTCTTTTACTTTCTTGTAGATATTGCCGATAAATGTACGTCTTGCTAAATGGCTACTTGCAACCTCGTACAAGGGTCGCTTCACTTCTTCATGAGTCAATGGATCCAGAATTGTTACTATCCTATCAACTCCAGCTTCCTCGAAGATTCGCTTGATAGCTACATTATATTTCTGCTCGGATATGAATGGGAACAACTTTGCTCCCTTATAGTCATTGTACCGTTCCAATATAGCTTTAGCTTTATTATTCAAAGGAACTCTTACCGTTACAGGATTACCCTCTCTGGTCTTTTTGGGAATATACTCAATAGCTTCATTCACGATGTTTCTTCTCGTCAACCTATATAAGTCACTCACCCTACAACCTATCAAGGTCTGAAAGATAAAGATGTCCCTCTGAATGGTAAGCTGTGGATGTGCGGATAGGTCTGCATCAAATATTTGGTCACGTTCATCCAGTGTAATATAATAAGGTGTACCATAGGTACATTCATCTAATGGGAACTCGTCGAAAGGACGATTTGTTGTTATCTTTCTATCATAACACCAAATAAAGAACGTCCTTATGCGAGAAAATCTATCTATCAAAGTGTTCTTACCTCTTGGTAATGGAACACGCTTCTCTGGAAACGCTTCATATAGCTTGGGATATTTCTCATAATAGATATGCTCATTTTCAAAGAAATCCCACATATCCCTTAAAGTGTTAGAGGTTACATCATCTACATCAAGAATAAAATCACGATGTCCACGCTTTACGGTCTTCACATACATTTCATACCGTGCCAGTGAACGCCTAATAACCTTAAAGTTCTTTACTCGTACTGCTGATAGTTTATGTTCTATCAGAAATTTATCAAAGAGTTCCAAGAGTTTTGGCTTATTTTCCTGCATCAACTCTTCTTCCGTTTTGTAACGATTAGGATGATGGTACTTGTTGATAATCATTGCCAGCCATTCACTATCTGCTTCTTCTGTATATTGCTCTGTAATTACTGACACAATATCTTGTATACTCTGCGCCAAATGTAATTTATTCTCTTCAGAAATCAGCGCAACACGGTCTTTGTAGCCTTGCTTCTCACTACTCCAATGATTGGGATTAATTACAAGCTCACTTGCAGCCTTAATGTCTTTCTTTCCGTCACGCAAACGAAAATAGATAGTAGCCATACTATCCGTATCATTCTTTTTTGCAGTCTTTCGGATGAATGCAGTAACCTTCATAAATCAATGCTTTTAGTTCTGCTGCAAAGATACATAATTGTTCCCAAATTGTTCCCAATCATCCTAAATTTATTTTTATCACTTTCAACCAAACTAAATTAATTATTACTTTATTGCATTGATTGTTAGTTATTTATATTAAATAATGAGATTTAATAGGATTAAATAAGATGTTCCCGTATTTAATATTTCAAATGCGGGTCTGGGTACTATAGGTAAAGCTAAGCTATTGATTATTCAGTACTTAGCTTTTTCGTTTTACGAATATCCCTAATCAGTCTTGTAAAGGACTACAGAGACTACAGGGAGAATGAAATATATACTATTTTCTAAAAGCTAATTAATAATAGGCCTACAAGCTGTTGACTATCATAAGTTCAAAACTATGAAGGATATTAATG
>CAMUQM010000081.1 GCA_947095945.1 uncultured Prevotella sp. | reverse complement strand
GGGCTGAAAACAAACCTATATGGCTCTCGTGGAAGTTGGATGGCTTGACCCTTGTTGCTACATACGACAATGGCAAACTGACAAAGGTAGTTACACGTGGTAATGGACACATAGGTACCAATATCACCCATCTCTCCAAGGCTATTGATGGTATTTTACAGACTATTCCTTATAAAGGACACCTCGTTATTCGTGGCGAAACTGTCATTAGTTATCCTGATTTTGAGCAGTTTAATATGGAAGCGGAGGAAGAATATGCTAATCCTCGCAACCTTGCGTCAGGCTCACTCACACTGAAAGACATCAATGAAGTGAAAGCCCGTCACTTACGTTGGATTCCCTTTACACTCGTTTATACGGAGGAAGAAATAAACTCTTGGGGGAAACGATTGGAATGGCTCGAGCAACAAGGTTTCAAGGTTATAGACAGAGAGGTTATCGAACAACCAACCATTGACAACATAGAAGCTGTTATCCATCATTGGACAGAGAGAGTGACGGGTGCAAGTTCTTCACCATTTCCCTACCCTGTTGATGGTTTGGTCATATCATACGACGACACTGCATACGCTGCAGCTGGCTCTACTACAGGCCATCATGCTACACGAGGGGGCTATGCCTTCAAATGGCAAGACGAGAGTGCCGATACGGAATTAGACTATATAGAATGGTCATGTGCTGCTTCAACCATCTCACCTGTTGCCGTTTTCCGTCCTGTTGAGTTAGAAGGAACAACCGTAAAGCGTGCTTCTCTCTGTAATATCTCTGAGTGTGAGAGATTAGGGATTGGCGATAAGGGTACGAAGATAGCTGTTATCAAAGCGAATAAGATTATTCCGAAGGTTATCAATGTCATTGAAAGCGTAGGTACCTTTCACATTCCTACGACTTGCCCAGTGTGCCATTCAGCCACAGAAGTCAGCGAAAGCGAAGTCAGCGGAACACGCACTCTACACTGTACAAATGTTCATTGCCCTGCCAAACAGCTAAAGAAATTCGGTAGGTTTGTTTCAAAGGAAGGTGTAAACATCGATGGATTATCAGAACAGACAGTTCAGAAGTTCATCAATCTTGGCTGGATTCGTGAATATGCTGACCTCTTCCATCTTGATGACCACGCTAATGAGCTACGTACAATGGAAGGCTTTGGTAATAAAAGTGTCACCAAGTTGTTGGCAGCCATTGAAAAGGCTCGCAACGTAGAAGCACGTCGCCTACTCTTTGCACTTAACATTCCGCTCGTAGGACAAGATGTCTGCAATCGTTTGTTATCAGCTTATCCATTGGAGGAACTTATCAAGACTGCCGTAGAAAGCGCTGCAGAAGACGTCTTCTCTACGATTGCTGGTATTGGACCTGAGAAGAGTGCAAGCTTTGTACGGTGGATGAAAGATAAAGATAATCTATCAATGTTACAGCATTTATTGCTTGAATTAAATGTCAGTCAGCCTTCCTCTGCTCCAACAGGTACTGGTTGTCAAGGACTGACCTTTGTTGTTACAGGTGATGTTCATCATTACAAGAATCGCAACGAACTGAAAGCTTACATTGAAAATCAAGGCGGTAAGGTAACTGGTTCAGTTTCTAAATCAACGAATTATCTCATCAACAATGATGTAGAAAGTTCTTCAGGAAAGAATCAGAAAGCAAAGGAACTTTCCATCCCCATTATCTCTGAGGATGAATTCATCGCTCGCTTTGTACAAGCTGTAGCCCCAGAAGCTCCTTCACAACCAACAGAAGGAAGTTTATTCTAACAACATAAGAAGAAACCATATATAACAAAAGGAGATGATTTGCATATCGTCTCCTTTTGCCATATATAATATTAAAAGTTTTATTCGCTTGTTTAGAAGGTCCACTTAGCAGCTACTGTAGGGATAGCATAGAAGCGGTTGTTCTGACCTTTATCATTCCAAACAAAGTTATTGCTTATCTCAACCTCTGTACCCAGAGAGAGATTTACGTCTTTCATACCCTTGAGCGTATTGAGGTTAAACCAGAACTGTGGCTCAGAGACAAGAATCAGCTTGCCATTAACATTTGGATCATACCAAAGGTCACAAAAGCCTGAGAAAGTACAAAGACCCTTAGCAAAGGTAGTACCCCACACTTCTGTCAACTGAAAACCACTGAAAGGGCGCGCACCCGTATGACCATTCTTAAACTGATACTTATACATCAACTGAACGCTGAAAGTCTTAGAAAAATCCTTTGATGCCCAGTTCCAAGCACCACCAAAGAGAACAGCGTGCTGGTAACGATTACCATAATAGCTGTCTAAGGTCTTACCAGTACCTAAACCACCATTATACTCAACGTGTGCTGCCCACTGCTTGTTCTTTGAAAGATTAAACTCACGAGCTATCTCCCAATAAGCACCCAATACACCATCGCTTTTGTAATCGATATCTGTAAACATGAAGGTTGAACCCCAAGTGTCAGGTTTGAACATTTCAACCGTCGTTGTTACTGACGTACGTGAATTAAGGTCCTTACAAAGACTATGACCCAAGTCATAATGTAGCTGAACGTTTTGTGCACTTGCACAACCAAAAGCTGCTATCAAACAGATAGCGAGGGAAAAGAATCTTTTCATAAATGTTCTTAATTTATATGTTTAGAAACGGCAGCAAAGTTACAAAATTTTCTTAAACTATCAACGTAATAGCAAAAGATTAGTTAACTTTGTAGCAATATGAGAATAGATATCATCACCGTTTTACCAGAGATGCTGGAGGGATTTGTACATGAGAGTATCCTTGCCAGAGCTGAAAAGAAAGGATTGGCAGAGATTCGTCTGCATAATCTTCGTGACTACACAAAGGATAAATGGCGTCGTGTCGACGACTATCCTTTTGGTGGACAGGCTGGTATGGTCATGCAGATTGAGCCAATCGATTGTTGTATCGCTGCTTTGAAAGAGGAGCGTGACTATGATGAAGTTATCTTCACGTCACCCGATGGTGAACAATTTAATCAGAAGATTGCCAATGAACTCTCATTGGGAGGAAACTTCATCATTCTTGCAGGACATTATAAAGGTGTTGACCAACGTGTACGCGATCATCTCATTACGCGAGAGATTTCTGTTGGCGACTTCGTACTAACGGGTGGAGAACTACCAGCAGCCATCATTGCCGATGCTGTTGTACGATTAGTTCCTGGCGTTATCAGTGATGAGCAGAGTGCACTCTCCGACTGCTTTATGGATGATATGCTCTCAGCACCCATTTACACTCGTCCCCGCAGCTATAAGGGTTGGGACGTTCCAGAGATTCTACTCAGTGGAAACGAGGCAAAGATTAGGCAATGGGAGTTTGACCAAGCGATGGAACGAACCAAACGTCTACGCCCTGACCTCTTGAAAGAATAAGACAAAGGAATACTTTTAGGCATAATGGACATTTTTATAATACAATTGAGGGTGTGTCAAAACACAAATCATTAACTTGATAACTTTCAATCTATAAGTAGGATTCTTCTAAAGGCAAAGAAAAGGTTCTTCCGTTAAATGCGTAGATGCTTTCGTATAGCTTTAACGGAAAAAACGAAGTAATTCATTAAACAAAAACATAGCCAAAATTGTCAACTATCTATTCTTTTATCGCCCTCCTACACAGAAAACCCTTTCATTTTAATACTTCAAAAAAACAGATAAGATTCTGAAAAATCATTACATAAACACCTCAAAAGGGCATCTTTTGCAAGTCAATTAGGCATCTTTTAGAAGCCAAAAGAGTATGTATTGGCTTTAAGCTGCTTGAAAATAGTTTACAAACATCGATTGATAAGGGAATAAACTGTTTGTAGAAGGCGGAAAGATTATGGAATGGGTAGACATATTATTTATTTGCATTTTCTGCATTATATCTTGTAGTTTATCCCCCTTTGTAAGACCATCTAATTTGGAATAGTCATACCATGCAAGTGTAGAAGCCTTTATTCTATTTCCAAATCTATGCATTTAACAGAAGAACCAAAGAAAAGAGGGTGTGTCAAAATGCAAATACCATTTTGACACACCCTCAATAAAATTTATAGCAAGGTAATAACTAACATTATTTACCGAATCAACGAATAATACATATCTTTTTCTTCTGTAATAGAAGAATGATTTGTTCTCCAAATTCTACTAATAGTTTGAGTGAATACATTCATCAACCTTTATATCTGTATCTTCGGTCGGAATACTCTGAAGAAATTGGAAAGGGAAACAAATACCAACCTTATAAGCATTTGTAAGCAGCGGTAGGAAACGATCATAATAACCTTTACCACGACCAAGCCGATTACGTTCTCCATCAAAGGCCATACCGGGAATGAGTGCAAAGTCTATAGAAGAGAAATCTATAAAGAGCGCACCAGTTGGCTCAAGTATGCCATAAGAACTTGTTTCAAAATACTGTGAGCCTTTATAGAGGCGCAGTTCCATCTCTGTATCGCTGATGACAACGGGGAGAAGTATCCTCTTTCCCTCGTCATGAAGTAACCTGATAAGGTCGTGTGTATAAACCTCATCTGGCAGCGAATTGTATAAAAGAATTGTCTTAGCATTTTGCAAGCGTGGATGACTTAGTACACGCTGGATAAGTGGACGTGATTCTTCTATCAGCTCTTCAGTAGAAAACTGCTTTTTACGTGCCCTCACTTCTTTTCGCAAGGTCTTTTTATCAAGTTGTATCATCAATGTTGAGAGGTTGTTTTACGTAAAGAATTTGTCTGTCTTTGAGACATCTGTTTCGGCTTAAGCAACAGAAGAGAAGGTGTATAGAACACTTTGACAGCCTCTTTAACTGCAGCATCATCACGGTTCACATACTCTATCCAAGCCTGTTCGTCAAGGATATTATAAATGATACGACTGTTAAGATAGTCCTCAAGAAGTGAATGTGAACGCATAATCATCAAATTACGACGGCGCAATCCGTTCTTTTCGGCGAAGTTAACGAAGTCACTTACAAGATCTTGACGTTCCAAGTAGTTAGCCAAAGGCTTCATCTCTCCGAAAGCACTGAGCTTCTTTCTGTTACTATCAGTATAGTTAAAAGCATACTGAAGGATAAGTCCACTCATCACAGCCTCCTTATAATAAGAAGTTACTTTTGAAGTATCCTCTGGAACAAAGATATCTGGTGTGATACCACCACCGCCATATACGGTACGTCCGTTTACTGTATGATAAGCAGGTCCCTCATGTTTGATACTATCCTGAGAGAAGAACTCACCATGTTGATATCGTGTTAGGATATCATTCTCATAGTCGGCATTATCACCCGGCTTGAATGGTTTTTGAATACAACGTCCTGATGGAGTATAATAACGTGCAATCGTCAATCTTATCAAACTACCATCATTAAACTGTATTTGCTGCTGAACCAATCCCTTACCAAAGGAACGTCGACCAACAATCGTCGCACGATCGTTATCTTGCATAGCACCAGCAAAAATCTCTGCAGCAGATGCTGAACCCTCATTGATAAGTACAACCATTGGAATATGCTGATAGCTTCCCTTACCATCACTACGATAATTAACACGTGGGCTCTTTCTTCCTTGTGTATAAACTATCAAACGATTCTTAGGAAGAAACTCATTTGACATCTGTACAGCAGACTCCAAGATACCACCACCATTATCACGAAGGTCAATAACCAAATGGTCAGCACCTTGAATATTGAGACTTTGCAAGGCTGCTAACATCTCTGCGTAAGTTCTTTCACCAAAGCTCTTTATGCGTATATAACCTGTTGTATCATTAAGCATATATGCAGCAGAAACACTCTTCACGGCAATGTCACCTCGTGTTACAGTGAACATCTTCACACCCTTTTCACCATATCGCTTTACTCCAATCTTTACTTTCGAATCCTTCGGACCTTTAAGGCGGTGCATAGCTTCTTCGTTTGTGACATCTTTACCAACAAAGGCTTTACCATTAATACTAACAACCTTGTCTCCTGCTAACAGTCCAGCCTTGTCTGCTGGACCATCCTTAATGACATTCTGTATGCGTAATGTATCTTGACGAATATTGAATTCAATACCTACCCCAGAGAAAGAACCCTTCAAATCGTCGGTTGCTAACTGCACATCTTTTGCACTGATATAGACCGAGTGTGGGTCTAATTCAGACAAAATCTCAGGAATAGCCTTATCGACAAGTTCGTCGATATTAACAGAATCAACGTACTGATCATCAATGATATGCAGCAGATTGCTAAGTCGGCTACTACCACTATTGATAATATTCAGTCGATTACCTGAAAAATGATTGGCATAAAAAGTACCAATAAGAATACCGATGACAACGCATAGTGCCATCAGTAGCGGCATGAAACGATTGTTTTTATTTTGATTCATAAAGCCTAACCCCCATTGTTCCTTACACAGGAAAACCTAAAAAGGGACTCGATAATTACTTGTTATACATTGTTTTATTGATAATAGAGATAAATCATGTTAGGATTAAAATCCTAATTAATTATACCATCTCAACAATAACTCACACTCCTATTCTCTATTATAAAGAATCTGCGGAAGCCCAACAATCCTCTTCAAGACTTCTATACTCCACTTCAACGCCAGCTCTTGTCAGTAGGTCTATACCATCTGTAAGACGATACTTCTCTGCATAAACAACACGACGAATACCAGCCTGAATAATGAGCTTTGCACATTCAATACAAGGAGAGGCAGTCACGTAAAGCGTTGAACCTTCACTATTGTTACCACTTCGAGCGAGTTTCGTGATAGCATTAGCTTCAGCATGAAGGACATAAGGCTTTGTTACGCCCGATTCATCCTCACATACATTCTCAAAACCACTTGGTGTACCATTATAACCATCACTGATTATCATCTTATCCTTCACAACCAATGCACCTACCTGACGGCGTTTGCAATATGAGTTCTCAGCCCAAATACGTGCCATACGAAGGTAACGATAGTCAACAGCAGACTTGCCTCTTCCCTCTACAGAAGAAGTTATTGATGAATGTTCTGTTATATGTTCGTTATTCATTGTCTTAATTGAATTTTATAAATACACATAGGAAGTGATGAGAACAGCAGTTGGTTTTGCTTTCGCCAAGCTATATATCTTAGATATACTCTAACTTTAAAAGCTATTACTGCCCTTTTGAAAGTCCATCTCTCTCTTTCAGCGCATCAATTGTTGGTTCTCCACCACGAAAACGCTTATAGAGAGTCATTGGATGTTCCGTACCTCCACGTGAGAGAATATTGTCTCGGAAACGCTGAGCAGTTGCCTGATTAAAGATTCCTTCTTTCTTGAACACACTAAAGGCATCAGCATCAAGAACCTCAGCCCACTTATAACTATAATAGCCAGCGGCATATCCTCCAGCCATAATATGAGAGAACTGAACAGTCATACATGTATCCGTACGCTGCTCATCAATGATTGCTGGCGCCCATGCTTTCTTCTCAAATGGGATGATATCTTCAGTGAACTCCTCTTTCTGCGTATAATAAGCCATATCCAAGAGTCCGAAACTTACTTGTCTCAAACAAGCTGTTGCAGCACCATAATTACGGCTGGCAATAACCTTATCAATCAACTCGTCTGGCATTGGCTCACCAGTCTGATAATGGAAAGCAAAGGTACGAAGGAATTCTTTCTCAATCGCAAAGTTCTCCATAAACTGTGAAGGGAGTTCAACAAAGTCCCACCATACATTAGTTCCTGACAAACTCTCGAAGCGAGTATTCGCAAATATACCATGAAGTGAATGACCAAACTCGTGTAAGAATGTCTCAACCTCGCCTAATCTCAACAGTGCAGGCTTATCCTCTGTAGGCTTAGAGAAGTTCATCACAAGGGATGCATGTGGGCGTATATTCGTACCATCACGCTCTATCCACTGCCCCTGAAACTCCGTCATCCACGCACCATCACGCTTTCCTTTACGCGGGTGGAAGTCAACATAGAGTACAGCTAAATAGCTACCATCCTTATCATACACCTCATACGGCTTAACATCAGGATGATAAACTGGTATATCCTTGTTCTCTTTGAATGTAATACCATAAAGACGTGTAGCCAAGCCAAAGACACCCTTAATAACATTCCCTAACTCTAAGTAAGGACGAAGCATCTCCGGATCAAATTCATACTTCTTCTTTTTCAACAACTGGCTGTAATAAGCTACATCCCATGGCTCCATCTTAAAGCCAGCACCTTCTTCTTCCTTAGCTAACGCTTCAACTTCCTTACGTTCCTGAATAGCTGTTGGCTTATAAGCCTCTATAAGGTCATTGAG
>CAMUQM010000080.1 GCA_947095945.1 uncultured Prevotella sp. | reverse complement strand
TAACAGATAAGCAGTTGTTGATAGCTTTTATATGGCTTTCAGACGAATTGATAGATTCTGTTACAATTGAAAAGCGGGTTTGTAACCTGCTTCAAAGGATAGGAGAACGAATATGATAGATGAGATGGAGAGAAACGAACATGCATCACATGAGCAGCAATCTCAAAATATTTTTGCCAAACTATGGCAACTTTTTACTCGTGGTTTATCATGGCTATTGATACTCCCGATACTCTTTTATCGCCAGTTCATCTCCCCTTTTACGCCACCTTCTTGTCGCTTCACTCCCACCTGTTCGGAGTATGGTAGGCAAGCGATTCTGAAGCATGGACCTTTTAAGGGTTTGGCTCTTACAATTTGGCGTATATTAAGATGCAATCCGTGGGGTGGTAGTGGTTATGACCCAGTACCCTAACGATGCTCACAATAGAATATTAATACAGAGTTGAGGCTTGTGAAGAATGAGTAGAATGTCTTCAAACTCTTGACTCCTTAAAGTATAAAGACATAGATGAAGAACTTTGTAGAAGAACTCCGTTGGCGTGGCATGCTGGCTCAGATGATGCCGGGTACTGAGGAAATGCTTCAGAAAGAAATGGTTTCAGCTTACTTGGGTACTGACCCAACTGCTGACTCATTGCACATCGGACACCTTTGTGGTATCATGATGTTGCGCCATTTACAGCGTTGCGGACATAAGCCTTACCTCCTTGTTGGTGGTGCTACAGGTATGATTGGCGACCCTTCTGGTAAGAGTCAGGAGCGTAACCTCCTTGATACAGAAACACTTTACCATAACCAAGAGGCTATCAAGAAGCAGGTAAGTAAGTTCCTTGACTTCGATGGCAACGAGCCTAACAAAGCTGAGATGGTGAATAACTACGATTGGATGAAGGACTTTAGCTTCCTTGATTTTGCTCGATTGGTTGGTAAGCACATCACTGTCAACTATATGATGGCTAAGGATAGCGTGAAGAAGCGCTTGAGTGGTGAGACTCGCGACGGACTTAGCTTTACTGAGTTTACCTATCAGCTTCTGCAGGGTTACGACTTCCTCTATCTCTATGAGAAGTTTGGTGTGAAGTTGCAGTTGGGTGGTAATGACCAGTGGGGTAATATGACTACTGGTACAGAGCTTATCCGTCGTACGATTAGTAACGAGACTGAGGCATATTGCCTTACTTGTCCATTGATTACAAAGGCAGATGGTAAGAAGTTTGGCAAGACTGAAAGCGGTAATATCTGGCTCGATCGTAACCGTACTACACCATACGCTTTCTATCAGTTCTGGTTGAATGTTAGTGATGATGATGCCGAGAAGTATATCAAGATTTTCACTTCTTTGGAGAAGGATGTTATCGATAGCCTCGTTGAAGAGCATCGTCAAGACCCAGGTCGTCGTACACTTCAGTACCGTCTTGCAGAGGAAGTTACCCGTATGGTTCACTCTCAGGAGGATCTCGATATGGCTATTGCAGCCTCTAACATCCTCTTTGGTAAGAGTACAAAGGAGAACTTGTTGCAGTTAGATGAGCAGACCTTTACCGATGTATTCAAGGATGTACCACATTATGAAGTATCAAAGGATGTGCTTGGACAGCCTGCAGTTGATGTCTTCAATCAGGAGGGTATGCAGATCTTCCCAAGTAAGAGTGAGATGCGTAAGCTCGTAAAGGGTGGTGGTGTAGCACTCAATAAGGAGAAGCTTGCAGCCTTTGATCAGCCAGTAACAGCTGAGGACCTTATTGATGGTAAGTATCTCCTCGTACAGAAAGGTAAGAAGAATTACTCTCTGATTATTGTGAAATAAGTTTTCACAAACTATCAATACATAACTATGAAAAGCCTTACTACGTCCATTGTGGCGTTGCAAGGCTTTTTGATTAACCACTCCCATTGAATTCCTACATAATATTCATGGGGCTAAAAAGATTCATTATGAAGAAAATCTTCCTATTTTTACAGCTGGCAATGCTTGTTTTTTTTGCCTCTTGTAGCGGTGAAGACCCAGACCCAACACCCCAACCATCCACTGAGGTAGAGAATACTATCTTTGTTTATATGCCATGGTCGGGCGCTAATGAGCAAGATTCAGGACTTTACGGATTCTTTTTAACTAACATACAAGACATAAAGAGTGCTATTGTTAGTCAGGGTGGACTTGGCAACAAGAGACTCATGATATTTATCTCTACGAAGGTGAATAAGGGTGCTTTGATTAATGTTAAGTATCAGAATGGAGACTGTGTAGACGATACAGTTGCTATCTATAACAACACATTGTCAGGCTTAAAGCTAAATTCAGCAGAGTGGATAACAACGATGTTGAAGCGTGTTAAGCAGGAAGCACCAGCTAAGTATTACTCAATGATTGTGGGTTGTCATGGTATGGGATGGATTCCCGGTAAGCCAAGTACACGCCGTGCTCGTTTAGCAGTTTCTCCTTTCGGACTTGATAGAGATGCAGGTATGGCAGGACCTCCAACGCGTTGGTTGGGTGGTGATGCTTATCAGACTGATATCTCAGCCTTTGATAAGGGTATCGAAGATTCAGGTATAGGTAAGTTCCAGTACATTCTCTTCGACGATTGTAATATGACAGGTATTGAAGTTGCTTACGAGCTCCGTAATGCTACAAATCATATTATTGGAAGCCCTACAGAGATTATGGCTTATGGTATGCCTTATAAGCTCTTGTGGGGTGAACTGTCAAAGGTGAATCCAAACTATAGAAGTATCTGTAACACCTTTATAAACTTCTATAGCAATTATACGTATAACGGTTCTCCTTATCCTTATGGTACTATCAGTGTAATTGATTGTTCGCAGGTTGAGGGTATGGTGAACCTCATGAAGGAGGTTAATACATCTGCTTCTCTCTCTCCATTTGTGGAAAGTAACCTCCAGAGTATGGATGGTTACACCCCTTCAATGTTCTATGATATGGGAGATTATGGACGTACTATATTACAGAATAACCCACTTTTATTGGCAAGATTCAACCAACAGCTTAACCTTCTTGTTCCTGAGAAAGGAAATACACCATCGTATTATACTGCTGTTCGTAGCCGTAGTGGAGATGTACTGCCTATCCGAACTTATTCGGGTATAACTATCTCTGACCCCTCAAGTAATCCTGATGTTACACGATTCTGGAATAAAAATCTGTATTATCAGGCAACACATTAGAATAAAAGGCAAACTTAGAAAATAGCATCTATAGAAATGACAAGCTTTCTATAGATGCTATTTTGTTTTTCCCATTAAACAAGTGGATGCATTTCGTATAGCTTTAGCGGAAGAATCGAAGTTATACATTAAACAAACAGATAGCCAAGACGGTCAACAATTTGTTTTATTATTAGCCTTCATCACAGTTAACCTCTTAATTTTAAGACTTGGATAATATACAGATGGTGGTTTGAAAAATCATTACATAAAGTTGTGCTAAACACTTAAAATAAAGTAAAAAAACACGTGTAAAAAGTAAGTTTGCAACTAACAGGAAATCAGTTGGTTATGGAGTCGTGTAAGAAAAGGTGCTTAGTTGGACTTCAAAAGGGCGTTAGTAAGGACCTTAAAGGGCATCTTTTACAAGTCAATTAGGCATCTTTTGGAAGCTAAAAGAGCATGTATTGGTTTTGAAGTGTGTAAAAATAGTTTACAAATGTTGGTCGGTATGGGGATAAACTATTTGTAAAAGACGGAAAGACATACTGATGGATAGACAAAGTTGTCATTTGTCTTTTCTGCATATTCTCTTGTAGTTTATCCCCATTTATATGACCATCTAATTTTGGATAGTCATCCTATGTAAGTGTATAAGCCTTTATATATCCAATCTATTCTTATGGAATAATCGCTATTCTTTTAGATATAAAGCACAGATGCATCGAATGAACGAGTATCTTTCACGCAGGTGTACATCATCAGCTCTGAAAGTTGTTCGTTCATTTTTTGTACCTTCTCTTCAACTCCTTCTGCTCCTTGTTGCAGCAATGGCTTAAGAATTCCTCTGCCAACAGATACAGCATCAGCGCCTAATGCCAATGCCTTATAGGCATCATAGCCTGTATCAATACCACAGTCAACGAAGATAGCGATGCCACTTCCCTCCAATGCTGCCTTAATCTTAGGCAGAACCATCAGTGGAGCAACGCCGAAAGGAATACGCCCATGGTGATGAGAGATAACAATCGCAGCACAGCCAGCCTCCTTACACTTTAAGGCATCTTGCACAGAGAGAACACCTTTGGCTACGAATGGAACTGAGCCAGCAGCCCTCACGTATTCCTTGAGGTCGGAGAGCATGACAGGACCAAGTGGAATACCGTCCACAACGTCATATCGTCCGTCTGTTCCCGGCACATGGTCAATATCTACACCGACGGCTATCGCACCATGTTCGATAGCAAACTGAATCTCATCAAGGATGATACTATGGTCAGCAAATGGCTTAATGATTCTCACTGTTCTTGCTCCTTCGGCTGCAATTTCAGCATATTCCTCGTTAGGTTCCATTCCCACCCAGTTCACAGTGTTCAGCTTCTTAGCTGCCCGTGCATATTCCAGCATCGGTTTCTTGCCATCTTTCAACACCTTATTAAGATGTGAGAAAGCAGGCATCATAATCGGTGAATCGAACTCTTCACCGAAGATAACTGTCTTCAATGATGGTTCAACAGCATCAATAACGCGCATCTCAACATGGATAGAATCCAAGTAGTTGCGGTTAAAAACATTGGCATCATCTGCCTTACCACTTGTTACGGGTATCATTCCCGCTGGTCCTGGCCACGGACTCTTTACGTTATCGTTCATGTTCTTTTAATTTAGGAGTTAAGGAGTGAAAGGGAGTGCAAGTAGTTAAGACAAATGTTATGATATCTCAATTATAATATTTAGTTTTATTTCTTCCAATCGCTTTTTGTTCCTATAAAACTATTGTCTTAACTCCTTTTACTCCCTTTCACTCCTTAACTCCATTATTTAAAACTATTGTCTTAACTCCCTTTCACTCCTTAACTCCTTCACTCCTAAGTAATTCACTCCTTAAATTTATATCAATAGTAATGTAATCAACGTATATACTACCATCGCCACAACGATAAAAATGGAGATAAAGGCCGACATAAAACTCTCGTCGTCCTCATCTCTACAAAGGCTTTCTATCTGTAATGGTACAGGGAATCCTGTCGGACAAGCAAAGTAGAGCAGTACTCCAACAAGGAATATCTTCACTGCGATCAATTCAGGGAACAGCAGGAAGAATGCCCCTACGATAGCTCCACACAGCACAAGGCGCACCACTGTCAAGGCTAAAAGTGGCTTGAGTTGTGCTGTTCGCAGGTGGAAACCATAGCCGAGTGTGAAGAGAATGATACTTGCTATCGGTGCCATCGCTATATCCATTGTGCCATCATAGATTCTATGCAAATCGTTTTGTATCAGCCATTGGTACAAGCCCAACACATTCACCAGAATACCAACGATGACAGCAATGATGAATGGTGCGCTAATGATTCGTTTAGTCAATGGCAAGAAGGCCACATCTTTTGAGGTCTGACGGGTGACGAGTGCTGGTACAAGTCCGAAGTTGATGAGGATTCCAGCCACGTCAAAGGTGATAATGTTCACAGCGTGCTCTGCTCCTACCAATGCGATATAAAGGGGTAGGGCAACGCTGCCTCCCTCACATGTCATCAGTAGGAAAGGTGCCAATCGGGCATAACGACCACTGATGGGCTTTGCTATGCTCTTACCTATCAGATAGACAAGAATCCAAGCGGCATCCAAAAAGAGAATCTCATAAATGAAATTCGTCGATAACTCTGCTTTCACAAGTACGTGAAAGACGAGCAGTGGGAAAAGAATATTAAATACTAACGACTTTGCTCCTTCGTTTTGTCCTGCTGTTACCCAACCTCTTTTGTGGCTCAACCAGCCAAGAAACATCATGAAGAAGACAGGAAAGAGGATTTCTATTGCTTGCATCTATTTGTCGAGTTTATGTTATTTGGATTTGTTACAATGTACAAATGTAGACAAAAAGGCTGATATTGACAAGAGAAATAATATTTTTCTATCCTCGTGTCAGCACAAACAAATAATGGAAAAGACGAATGTTGTGTAATTATTTTCATGAACAAAAATATTTTTTTTCATGAAATTAATTTATCATTGATGGTCTTGCATGAGAGTTTCCAACTGCTTTCGATACTGAATACCAGTTTCCTCACCTATTTTAAGGATATCATTTATAGCCTTCGCATTGAAGTCAGTAACGCCATAGGAACCTAAATCGGGATTTAAGTAGAGGTCGGCTTGCGTTCGGTTGATATTATATTTCTTAATATCAGGACGTTCCGCCAACCATTTCAGGACACCAGCCATTCTCTTCAGAAAGGCGAAAGGCGAACGATAATCATCATGTTTGCGCTGCTGAAGGTCGATGGCAATAACAATATCTGCCCCCATTTTCCGCACAACATCTACTGGAAGATTATTGCCCATACCGCCATCTACCAGCATCAGCGTGTCCAGCTGCACGGGTTTGAACGCACCGGGGATAGCCATACTGGCACGCATATTACGTGCCAAAGAACCAGTGTCAAGTATTACTTCTTGTTGACGACGAATGTCAAAGGCTACACACGAGAAGGGAACAGCCTTTTTTACGATGCCACGACGAACTGGGGAATGCCTGACGAGGGAGTCAAGGAAGGTATAAACGTGGTCGCCATGTAACATTCCAAAGCCTTTCTTATCATTCGCATCAGTCTTTCTCCGCACAGGAAAGCCGAAGAGATAGACAACTCCATCTTCTTCCTTATAGACCTTTCTGATAAGTGTTGTATCCCTGTCTGCCAAAAGTGCCAGCCAATTCTGCGAACGAAAGAGTTTCTCGAGGTCGTCCGCACGATAGCCCTGCGAGTACAATCCGCCTATAATCGCTCCTATACTTGTCCCTGCGATATAGTCAACAGGAATCTGCGCCCGCTCTAATTCCTTCAGTATTCCTATGGTTGCAGCACCTTTCGCACCACCGCCTCCAAGCACAAGTCCTACCTTCGGGCGGTCTTTACCGTCTTTATTCTTCTGCTGTGCCATCACAGATAGCCCACAGCATATCAGCATCAGAAATACAAGAAAACATTTCTTCATAGCGACAAAAGTAATGTTTTTCCAAGAGAAAAGCGTGGTTTTCACTTTTATTCTTGCTTTTCTTATTATTTGTAGGAGATAGTTAAAGGCAAGACTAGCTTTACTAGAAATCCTAGGAATTCTAGTTATTCTAGAGAAACTATAATTGCTAAAAAGCATAAAACCAATTCCTCTCTTCCATAACAAATAACTTGTCAACCCGTAAACTCGTCCACTTGTCAACTCCTTAACTTGTAAACTCGTCAACTTTTCCTTACCTTTGCATGGTGAAGTTTCATCCTATCCTATCAAAACAGCCCTTACCCGCTCGGTTTAATAATCCTTTCGATTACGAACCAGACGCTCTTTGCCGTGCTGCAGCCAAGCAGTTGCAGGCAAATCTCCCTATGACACCTTCCGAAGGGAAGATGTATGGCGTTCTGATTGTTGAGCGAAACGGAGAGGTTGGTTATCTGCAAGCCTATTCAGGGCAGATAGCAGACGAGAGAGAAGACTTCGTTCCTGCTGTCTTTGACTATCTCCAGCCCGATGGTTACTTCAAGATTCACGAGGCTGAGATTACCCATTTGAACACGCAGATAGCCCAACTGAAAGCCTCAACAGCCTACCGACAGGCAAAGGAAAGGCTAAAAAAGATTCAGCAGGAAGCTGAAAAGGCAATTGAGGAAGCACGGAAAGTGATGCAAGGGGCTAAGTTCTTGCGTGATAAACGTCGCAAGGAGGCTTTTATTTCAGAGGAGGAACAAAACGAAATGACTCGCCAGAGCCAGTTTCTTAAAGCAGAATTGCACCGTAAGAAACAGGCATACGCAGAGCGGATTACCGCTGCACAGACTGCTGTAAATGACTTTCAGGACCAGATAACAGCATGGAAGCGGGAACGAAAGATGAAGTCTGACCGTCTGCAACGTTGGCTTTTCTCCCAATTCTCACTGCTCAATGCACACGGAAAGCGCAAGAACCTGCTCGATATTTTCCGTGATTACTATCTGAAGAATAGTCCTGCACGTACCAAGGCTGCCCACGCAATAGCCGCAACCCCTGCTGAACGTGCCACTGAAGAGGGTCTTGCACCCTCGTTACTTCCACCCTCTGGAGCTGGCGAGTGCTGTGAACCGAAGCTCTTGCAATATGCCTTCCTGCATGGTT
>CAMUQM010000079.1 GCA_947095945.1 uncultured Prevotella sp. | reverse complement strand
TCTTCATCTGTTCAGCCATAAAGCCATTAAACATAGGAACGCTGGCAAGGAAAAACTATTTACCCACACGATTCGTTATAGAGCCAAAAAGTTCTATTACTTCATCTTATATCCATTTGGATATGATAAAGTCCTGCATAAAGATTAGGCTGGTGAGTAAAAGTGACAATAATCTCATGCTCATCATAATTCATTGATTTTGTGTTTGGTTCAAGAATAAAATTTCCATTCTCTGACTTATAGTCAACATCTCCAAGCGTTTTATATCCAGCTTTGATTGCTTCTTGTGCAATAAGATACATTTCCTCTTCTGACCAAGTGAAGATATTAATTCGTTCTATGAGGAGTTTGTTTCCTATGATTGTACCAAAATATCCTATTTGCCTTGGCTTAGTTCCTGTAACTTTGTCCTTATCATTCTGCACATCATAAATCATGTTATGATGGAAGATTACTTCCTTCTGTGTACCGAAGCCGTTAATAATCTGTGAAGAATTTAATAGAAAATTATGACTAATGGCTGTTAACACGTCTACACCCTTTAAGCGCTCATTCTCTCTACTTAACAGACTATGAAGATATGCAAAATTAAATCTTCCTTTTTGTGACATAGTCATTTCTAAAGACTTCTCTTTCTTAATCAGTACTACTTTTTCTTCAGAACTATCTGGGTATTTTATATTAGCAACATATTTATCTACTGTTGACACATGACTTGAAGCATTTTTTTTAATATTGTCATCAGCAGGTTTTGTACTCTCTTGCTTTACCAAGTTATCTTGTGCAGGTTGGAACGTTTTAGAATCTTTTGTAAGTGGTGTATTTGTTTTTGTAACATCCTTTATCCCATTCTTATCTTTTGTTGTTACATTTTCCCTTGCTTTAGATATACTTTTTGATTGTGCCATAATCAAAGTTTCGTCGTGACGATACCGCTCACAGAATTCATCTTCATTAGTATTCTTATCAATGTAATGGTCTTTACCACCTTTTATCTCATTGACTTTAGTACCATTACGCCAAATAGTGGTGTATTCCAATCGACCATTCTCTGTATAAGTATAGCATGGTCCATCAAGTAATCCATTGCGGTAAGATAATTTCATACCAATATTTCCACTTGGAAAAAATGACAAAGCACGACCATTAGCCTTACCATTCTTATATTGTAATACAGACTCTACCCTACCCGATTTATGAAATGTTCTACACACACCATTCAATACTGTGTTGCGATCATTCTGTTTATTTATACTTATATAATGTTTCTCAGCCTGTAGTTGTCCTGTGATATAATAATCATAAAACATTTTCTGCCCCTTGTCATCAACAGCTAAAACTCTATAATAAGAAGCTTTGTCTGCACTACTGACACCTTGCCACTGACTATTATAGAAAAAAGCTCCATGAGGAATATAAGCACGTGCTACACGTTGTGCTGTAGCCACAGAGAACAAGCTACTTACAAGTATAATAAAGTACAAACGTTTCATATCAAAGTCTCTAAATTACTTGCAAATATACACCATCGAACACAAAAAAAAAATTTTCTTCTGTTTTTTTCTTTAAATATTAGGCATATTTCAAAACAAAGTATTATCTTTGTCACATTATAAAATTGTAACTGAAAATCGATTAACTATGCCTAAAGAAAGAAAGATTATCACTGACTTTAAGAAGCTTATTCTTCTTCTCAAAGAGAGGAAGATTTGTAAGCGAACTGTAGTTGTATGGCCAGAAGACAGCCATACACAAGAAGCACTTTTTAAAGCTGTGCAAGAAGGTTTTATCCAGCCTATATTAGTATGTTCAAAACAAACGAGGGAAGACTTTGCTAAGAAAAATGCCTTTCAATCAATTGATGCAGAATCACCTGAAGAAGCAGCGCGGAAAGCTGTTGAATTGGTAAAAAAAGGTGAAGTAGACATTCTTATGAAAGGATTCCTTAACACGGATGTTCTTTTACGTGCAATACTTGATAAAGAAGTAGGAATCCTACCAAAAGATACTGTGTTAACTCATATTACTGCAGCAAAATTACCCGAATATAATAAATTACTCTTCTTTACTGATGCCGCTGTTATCCCAAATCCAAATGACAAACAACGTAGAGCACAAGTACAATATATCGTAGACTTTTGTCATGCCTTTGAAATAGAATGTCCTAAAGTTGCTCTCATTCATTGTTCAGAAAAAGTAGACGAATGTCATTTCCCATATACTGTATCATATAGATCACTTAAAGAAGAAGGAGAAGCTGGAGCTTTTGGCAAATGTATAATAGACGGTCCGTTAGATTTGATTACATCTTGCTCAACAGAAGCAATGAAAGTAAAACACATTGTCTCTTCTGTGAACGGAGAAGCTGATGCCTTAGTTTTCCCTGATATTGAAGCTGGTAATTTGTTTTATAAAACTATTACCCTTTTCTGTCACGCAGAAACCGCAGCTATTCTACAAGGAACCATTGCCCCAGTAGTACTCCCCAGTCGTGGCGATACGATTGAATCCAAGTTCTATAGCCTTGCACTGGCGAGTCTAATCTCAAGATAGTCTATATATAAGATAGATTAAAACATTATGGAATACAAAATTTTAGCTATCAACCCGGGATCGACATCAACCAAGATATCACTTGCGAATGATGATCAGCCCGTATTTGTTGCTGATATTGCACATACCAGAGAAGAACTGAGTAAATTTAAGCGTATCTCTGACCAATATCATTTTCGCAAACAGGTTGTTATTGAGGAGTTGAAGAATAGAAATATTCCTTTGGACTTTGATGCTGTTATCGGACGTGGTGGACTTGCCAAACCAGTATCAAGTGGTGTCTTTACAATCACAGAGCAGATGATAATTGATCAGCAACGAGCTATTCACCAACATGCCTGTGATCTTGGCTGTATGATTGCTGATGAGATTGCACGAGAAATTCCGGGCTGTAAAAGTTTTATTGCTGACCCTGGTGTAGTAGACGAAATGGAACCAGAAGCACGTTTGTCAGGTTCTCCTCTCATGCCACGTATGTGTATCTGGCATGCTCTAAACCAAAAAGCAATTGGTAGACGATTTGCCAAAGATATGGGTACAACTTATGAAAAACTGAACCTCATTATATGTCATTTGGGAGGTGGAATATCTATTGCAGCACATTCTCAAGGGAGGGCTATTGATGCTAATAATGCATTAGATGGTGAAGGTCCTTTCTCTCCAGAACGAGCTGGTTCACTACCTGCTGCCGACCTGATTCGTCTTTGTTTTAGTGGGAAATATACAGAAGATCAGTTATTGAAGAAGGTGAGTGGTCATGCAGGTCTTATTGCTCACCTTGGAACAAACAATCTTAGGGAGATAACCAATTGGATTAAGGCTGGTGATAAGCATGCCGAACTTGTTGTATCTGCTATGATATGGCACATTGCTAAGAATATTGCAGCAGAAGGTGCTGTATTATGTGGAAATATTGATGCGATTCTGCTTACAGGTGGTATGGCAAAATCTGACTATATCATTGAGCATCTCAAAAAACGCCTTTCCTATCTCGCACCAATCCATGTTTATCCCGGTCAAGATGAAATGCAGGCATTGACTGAAAATGCCTTAGCAGTCCTTCGAGGTGAACGCAAAGCACAGGAGTATTAAAAACTTCTACAAAAAACTATCAAGAATCCTAAACAATTAAAAACATAGTTTATAAATTAAAACCAGATCGTATGAAGGTACATGAATACCAAGCAAAGAAATTCTTTGCAAGTTATGGGCTTCCAGTAGACCGCAACATTATTTGCCGTACTCCTGACGAAGCTGTTGAAGCCTACAAGCAATTAGGTGTTGAGAAAGCCGTAGTAAAGGCTCAGGTTCACACAGGCGGCCGTGGTAAGGCTGGTGGTGTAAAACTTGGCAGTAATGAGGCTGAGATTCGTCAGCATGCTGAAGCTATCTTGGGTATGGATATCAAGGGTTTCATCGTTGACAGAGTACTTGTCAGCGAAGCCGTTGATATTGCTTCTGAATACTATATGAGTATTCTTGTTGATCGAAAGTCAAAGTGTCCTATGTTGATGCTAAGCCGTGCTGGAGGTATGGATATCGAGCAGGTGGCAAAGGAAACACCTGAGAAAATTGAGAAAATTGTCATTGACCCAGTTATTGGCATGAGCGACTTTCTCGCACGTGAGGCAGCCTTTAAGCTCTTTGATGACATGGCACAGGTTAAACAGGCTGTACCAATCTTCAAGAATATCTATAAACTTTTTACAGAAAAGGATGCTTCCTTGGCTGAAATCAATCCTTTGGTGATGTTGAAAGATGGGACGCTAAAGGCTATTGATGCTAAGATGACCTTTGACGACAATGCCCTTTTCCGTCATCCAGATGTCGCTGAACTCTTCGAGCCAACCGAGGAAGAGCGTAAAGAACGCGATGCTAAAGACAAGGGATTTAGCTATGTGAATCTTGGTGGAAGCATTGGCTGCATGGTGAATGGCGCAGGTCTTGCTATGGCGACCATGGATATGATTAAATTATATGGTGGTGAACCTGCTAACTTCCTTGATATTGGTGGTAGTTCCAACCCAGAGAAGATTGTTGAGGCTATGAAGCTTCTTCTGAGTGACAAGCATGTAAAAGTAGTGTTAATCAACATCTTTGGCGGTATTACACGTTGTGATGATGTTGCAAACGGACTCTTAGAAGCATTCAAGGTTATCGAAACAGATATCCCTATTGTCATCCGTCTGACAGGAACTAATGAAGCCGAAGGAAGAGCTATCCTCGAAGGCACTCACTTCACTGTCGGCACAAGTATGGCAGATGCTGGACATAAAGCTGTAGAACTGAGCAAAAAACTTTAAAAAACAAGCGTTATGAGTATTCTAATTAATAAAGATACAAAGTTAATCGTACAGGGTATTACAGGTCGTGATGGTAGTTTCCACGCTTCAAAGATGAAGGAGTATGGCACTAATGTTGTTGGTGGTACTTCACCTGGTAAAGCTGGGCAGGAAGTATGTGGTATCCCTGTATTCAACACAGTTAAGGATGCTGTTGCAGCAACAGGTGCCAACACATCTATCATTTTCGTACCAGCACCTTTTGCTAAAGACGCAATGCTTGAGGCTATTGACGGTGGTGTGAAACTCGTCATCTGTATTACAGAAGGTGTGCCTACGCTTGATGCTGTCGCAGCACAACGTTATGCAAAGATTAAAGGTGTAAAGGTAATTGGTCCAAACTGTCCAGGACTTATTTCCCCTGACGAGAGTATGGCAGGTATTATGCCAACCAATATCTTCAAGAAAGGACATACTGGTGTTATCAGCCGTAGTGGTACGCTAACCTATGAGGTAGTTTATAATCTTACACAAGCAGATTTGGGACAGTCTACAGCAGTTGGTGTAGGTGGCGACCCAGTTGTTGGACTTTATTTCGAGGAGCTTCTCCGTATGTTTCAAGATGATCCAGAGACTGATAGTATTGCACTTATCGGTGAGATTGGTGGTGATGCCGAGGAACGTGCAGCTAAGTTTATCAAAGAGAATGTAACAAAGCCTGTTGCTGTATTTATCTCAGGTCAGCAAGCACCTCCGGGTAAACAAATGGGACATGCTGGTGCTATCATCTCAAGTGGCTCTGGTTCTGCGAGTGAAAAGATTGCTGCTTTTGAGGCTGTGGGCGTACCTGTTGCGCGTGAGACAAGTGAAATTCCTGAGCTCTTAAAGAAGCAATTTAAAAAGTAGAAGAATTTCTGTAGAATAAGATTCTATAAAACCGTTTATTGTAAAATTACAGTTTAAAGAGAGAGAGGGTGTGTCAAAATTGACACATCCTCTATTTATGCAAAAAGCCCTAACTTTAGAAAGCATAGCTTTGCTTTTTCCAAAAAATTATAGGTTCTTCCGTTAAATGCGTGGATGCTTTTCGTACAGCTTTAACGGAAAAACCGAGGTTATTCATTAAACAAAAATATAGTCAAGACCGTCAATTGTCTATTCTATTATCACCCTCCAACACCGCCCCCCTTCATTTTAATACTTCGAAAATGCAGATAAGGCTATGAAAAATCATTACATAATTTCGAATAAAATATCTATAAATAAAGACAAAAATACATGTAAAAAGCAAGTTTACAACTAACAGAAAATCAGTTAGTTATAAAGTCGTGCAAGAAAAGGTGCCTAATCGGACTTTAAAAGGGCGTTAGTAACACTCCAAAAGAGCATCTTCTGTAAGTCAATTAGGTGTCTTTTAGAAGTCAAAAGATCATGTATTGGTTTTGAGTTACATGAAAATAGTTTACAAATGTCGATTAATAATGGAATGAGCAGTTTGTAGAAGACAGAAAGAATGCTAATGGATAGACATATTTTTATTTGCCTTTTCTGCATTACATCTTGTAGTTTATCCCTTTTATATATACCTAATGAGATATATCTATGCATTTAATGGAAGAACCAAATTATATTATAGGTATCCGATTATTACAGCCTGATGAACTATATGCTTATCCATACTAAATATCTACAGTCTCAGAACAACTACCAGAAAGAAATATATAAAAATCAAAGAGGGTGTGTCAAAATGCAAATACCATTTTGATAATCTTACAGTTTGAAACAATTCATTTAAAAAGACCATTTCTGTACTCGATTTTGAGTAAAGAAATGGTCTTTTCTTTGCTTTTAGGAAAAAACTACTTATAGTTTGAGAGTTGTCAAGTTATTAATTTGCATTTTGACACACCCTCTTTGAGGTGCCTAGCGGAATCGAACCGCTCTCCATGGTTTTGCAGACCATTGCCTAACCTCCCGGCCCAAGCACCATTCTATCAACAAATCATCATTGCGATTTGTGAGTGCAAAGATAACCAATTAATTCGGTTTAGCCAAACAATTCAGGAACTTTTTTCAATAAACATTGTGTAAACTCTTCTCTACAAAAAAGAAGCTTTCGTAAAACAATTGGGTAAAGAGTTGACAGAAATGATTCAATTGATAAAATTCTTCCTTAAAACTATTTAAAACAAACAGGCTTCTTAAGACCTTCCAACTTTTGCTTTTCCTTCAATTGGTCATGAATAGCACAACCAGAGCAGCCATGACATGGGTCGCTTGCCGCTCGAAACGATTGCCACGTACGATAAGCCACATAGCCTATAGCTGATAGAATTACTATAGCTAAAACAATATACTGCCACATAAAATCCTCCTT
The DNA here is from genome assembly GCA_947095945.1 of uncultured Prevotella sp. Classification (GTDB taxonomy): domain Bacteria; phylum Bacteroidota; class Bacteroidia; order Bacteroidales; family Bacteroidaceae; genus Prevotella. Next base: position 1,110 of record CAMUQM010000079.1, on the reverse strand, counting down.
TCTACTTATTAAACAGGTGTATCTGTGCTGTCCTCCGAAAAGAGATCTTCTGCAACATTCATCTCATCATCGTCAAACCACTTTGACAATTTCTCATGTGCCTGTTTCTTCATATCATCATCGACAGAAGACCATACCTTACCTAATGCATAAAGCAAAACGCCAAGGTCGTCTGTTAGTCCTGCAATAGGAATAGCATCTGGTACTGCATCAAGTGGTGAAATAAGATAACCCAACGCACCAATAATAATTGCTTTATCCTTAAGCGACACTTTATCACTCTGCATCAAATAATACAGAAGCAATGCTACATATACCAACTTAGCACCAGCTCGCTTTGCAACACGTTGTATTTTATCAAAGAAATCCTGCTGGGTAAACTTATCTTTATATTTCTGTAAATCAGGTAATTCCATACTACAATTAATTTATTAATAAAACTTACTTAAAAGTCATCACACGGTCTACATAAGCCTTCGCTTTAGGATAATCCTGATTAGCGCGACGAACCTTTTTTTGAACCAAGACCTTCATCATTATTCTATAAAGGAGAAAGAGAACCAATCCCACTCCAATAGCAGCTAAAACATTCAATATACCTTTGAAAGGGAGTGAATTGTCTGGGAATGCTGACATAATCAATATCGGCAGACAAAGAAGAAAACCTGCTATCGTATAGCGTGAACGCTCTGTACCCTCACTATCCAAAGCTGCCTGATAGTCGAAAAGGTAATTAGAAAGGTCCTCTTCACTAACATCAGCTGGCAACTGAGGGAAGCCTGCTTCATCCTTATGATTTCTTATTTTGTTTTCTACTGCATGTTGAAAATCGTCCAACACGGTTACATATCGTTCTTCTAAATCTTTCATGACTATCCAAAGATTTTATATTCGTAAAGGTCACACCCACAACTCTCTTTATTATTCCAGCCAGAATGTGAGAAATGAGCGTGTATGAAAGAAAAATAAAACAGTGTTCCTATAAGCCGGGTTCTGTCTCTTCCTCATCTTTCGATAATAGGAAGATGCCTGTCATTTATCTATATTGCAAGTTACCCTGCAATTAAAGCATTCTACCCTCCGTTGTGCTTACGCTTGGGCGGGCTACCC